>JAEORG010000115.1 GCA_016841005.1 Candidatus Thorarchaeota archaeon
CAGCAACAAGTGCCTTGATAGGTGCTCTCTGAGATTGCATCTGCCTCGAACTGTTTCTCATAATACTTGAGCTTCGTTTTGAAAATCTCCTCACGAAATCCAAGCTCCTGAATTTTTGCTCTCCTCTCAGAAAGAACTCTTCTAAACTCATCCTCGAGTGTGAAAATCTCTTCTTCAAGTTCTGCTTTTAACCGTGAATACATTGCAGAATTGACTCTTCCTTCTGTATATTGATCAACAAGATGAAGAAGGGCTTGTCTGGTCGCATCTCTATGTACAGTGATTTCTCTCGCGCGATCCTGTTTCTCAGTGAGTCCTAGAATGTTAGCTAAGACAGCTGTTGTCATTCCTTGAACAACAAGGCTTGCGAAAAGTACAATGAATACGATTGCGTATATAGTAGTTACTACAGCTTTTACTGTGGTAGATGGTGAAGTAGCAAAGTCGTTAATTATTACAGTTACTGCAATTGCTGCCAAAGCTCCGCTTGCTACACCTTTTACTCCTGCCCAGCTCAGGAAGAACCGTTCTTTGATTCCCATTGACCTATCTCTTGCTGTAACGAGAAAGACTGAAGCTGGTCTTGCAACAAGAATAACAAGTACTGCAGTTAACAAACCAATCCAAAAGATACCTGGATTCGCAAAAAGGAACGCTATAGTTTCCGTTGAAGAATCTCCCTCAAAAAGTGGAACACTGAGACTGTATCCTAGAAGAATGAAGACAACAATTTCGAAGAAGAATGAAACATTCTTCATGACTCCTCTCATTGAACGTTGTGGCAAGGGCTCCATCCCAAACCTTCTTGCATTAGCCATAAAAATACCTGCAAAAACAGCAGCTAGAGCTCCTGGATGGACATAGAAAGTCGCGAAGAGTTCGCCAATCCCATAAGCAAAGAAAGGAGTTGTTGCTGTCAAAATAGATACATTGGTTTCATCTCCTGCTCGTGGAATTAACCATCCAATTACTCTTGCGACAATATATCCAACAACAACTCCAAGCCCCATGCTTGCTAGAAACTCTGCTAGTATGATACCCCAATGTATACTCCCAGTAGTGTTTGCTAGTGATGCTAATACAATGGGCTCAAATACAAGAATTACTAGAATTACTGAAGTTGCGTCATTGAAGACTGCTTCTCCCTCCAATATCGAAAACAGTTTTCGTTTTACTCTCACACCACCCGATTCTAATACTGAGAATAACGCAGCTGGATCAGTTGGTGCTAAAATCGCACCAATCAGGAACGCCGCGATTCCAACAGGGACACCGAGAGCTGCTGTGGATGCTTGAATTGCGAATCCACCAATCAATGCTGTTGCAAGTACTCCTATGGTTGCGAGGAGCAGCACATTCTCAATAGACAACCTTAGATCTCTGAGATTCAGTGTCAATCCTGCATAGAATAGGACTGCTGCTAGAGTAAGCTGAGCAATGAAGTCGAATCCTGCTATCTGAACCAAGGGGTCATTAGGATTAAAGAATAGGAGGATACGACCCATGAGGAGTCCTGTCAACACCAGTGGTATTGGGTGAGGTACTCTGTATCGTTCAGCAAACTTTGCTATAGCTACTCCAATAATTAGAAGTATAGCTATCAGAACAAGGATTGATGTTTCTATCTCTCCTCCCTGCATCAAATAAAATCAAATCTCCGCAACTATTTCTGCGCATTCTTTTACATCATCTGAGATATGTTCAAGGTCCGCGACAATCTTTCGCATCATATAGCAGGGGAAATCACTATCCCCTCCTGTAGCCACAGATATCTGCCGACAAATTACGATGTTGTCTTCATCGATTTGCCGTTCCAACTTGATAATCAATTCTAAGGTATCTTCTGATTCAGTGGCGTTTGAGGCTCTTTGACCTACCATTTTTTTAAGAGCAGTCATCATCTCATGGACTCTAGCAGAGATTGCTGTCATTGAATCCATGAAGATTTCATTGAATGCTTCCTCTTGGAGCATGTCTATCCTCACCAGAACTCTGAGAAATGTGTGTTGAATATTTAGCAAATGTGAGATGATTGATTGCGTCAAGATTCCCGTTTCATCTCGTGGCAACTTCCTTGAGAATGTGTATTTGTCGATAAGACCTCGGATGAATTTGAAAGCCTCTTTTCTCTTGACATCCCAATTTTCATCCGATAGATCATCACAACTTGCACAAAGTCGTTTGTGAACATATTCGGATATCTGCTCTTGAACAGAAAGTATTGCCTCCAGTTGGGTCAAGATTGTAGCCCTATCAAGAAATTCAGAAACCATCGTTCATTCACTCTCCACCCTGCTTCTTCTCCATGATAAGGCAAAATCGACATGAATGAAATGCCGTCGAATTGTTACCTCTATCCCAGTTTCAACAGGTTCACCTAGAGGAACCACAATCACTCCTTCTTTTAAGGTAGGCATCGGGAGTTGAAGTTTCTCTCCAGCTCGAATCTGTTCCGCTATTTCGACAAGAAGATTCGCCAAGTTTCCAAGGGTCTTCTCCTCCTCGAATTCATATTCCTCAATACGCATCGTGCATTCTCCTTTGATATGCAGTGCAATTACCAGTGACTCTATGCTTCACTCCTTTTTAGAGTACCTCTTTGTCTAAAAAAAATGAAAATTCAACCAGCACCCTTAATTGGAAAACCTGAATCACAAGCTCTCAAACATCTCAAAGGAAGTAAGTCCAATGGGTGAAAACAAGGACGACTTTGTAGTGACTCCCTGGAAAGTTGAGGGTATTGTTGACTACGACCGTCTCATCGAGCAGTTCGGAACAGAACGAATAACTGAGGATCTCCGAGAGCGTATTTACAAGGTGACTACAGAGAAACATGTTCTACTTGAACGCGATCTATTCTTCTCACATAGAGACCTCGGTTGGATTCTTGATGAATATGAGCAGGGTAACAAGTTTGTGCTGTACACTGGAAGAGGACCTAGCGGTATTACTCACATCGGTCACCTTGTTCCTTGGATGTTCACAAAATGGATGCAAGAGAAGTTTGACACTATCCTCTACTTCCAGATTACAAATGATGAGAAATACTTCTTTGAACCACACCTCAGTCTAGATGACGTCAAGAAATTCACATATGATAACACATTGGATCTACTTGCCCTTGGGTTTGAACCTGAGAACACCTATATTATTCAAGACATCGAACATATCGACTTGCTCTATGAGATTGCAATTGAAGTAGCAAAGAAAGTGACATTTTCCACTGTGAAAGCTGTGTTTGGATTTGACAACAGCACGAACATTGGTTCTTCCTGGCATCCTGCTATACAAGCAGCTCCAGCATTTCTGCATTCATGGATCTATGGAAAAAAGACCCCATGCGTCATTCCTTCAGCAATCGACCAAGACCCGTTCTGGCGTGTGACTCGCGATGTCGCTGAGAGGCTTGGTTATTATAAACCGGCTGCAATTCAATGTTCATTTGTACCTGGCTTGAAGGAAGGTGGAAAGATGTCTTCCTCAGAACCCATGTCCGCGGTCTTTACAACGGACACTCTTAAAATGGCGAAGAAGAAAGTGATGGCTGCATTCACTGGCGGTCGTACAACTGTCGAAGAACAGAGGGAACTGGGTGCTAATCCTGACATCTGTAGCGTCTTCAAATACTACAACTTCATCTTCATGCCTGATGACAAAGACCTTTCCGATATCGAAAAGAAATGCCGCGGTGGAGAGATTCTGTGTGGCGAGTGCAAACAAATACTTGCACCAATGATGATGGAGTTTCTTGAGAAACATCAAGCGGCTCGTGAAGATGTTAAGGACCGAGTACACGAGTTTTCAGCTGAAAGGTTAAGGGAAGATGTTCGAAGGTAAACTTGCCAAAGTAGAGTAAAGATTAAACAGTAGGATTTCCAAGGAGGACTTGCTATGGCCGCTGGTGAATTCAAAGAGGAACCGATGCTGGATGAAGGCATCATTGTTGAAACATCACTTGACCATCTCAGAAAGGGAGCGAAAAAAGTCCTTTATGAGTTCAAACAGAGCATCATTGACATAAATGGTGAACCAAAAACAAGTGATTCTGAAATAGAAACAGGACATACTGTTCTTTTTGTTGAAGACATACCAACTGTTCCAGCACGTATTGTAGCTGTGTATATCATCAGGAATTTTTGGTATGTCAACGTCACCTCTGAAACTCCAAAGGGAGGGTATCCCTCAGGGAGAGACGCAATGAAAGCAGCTGAGTTAGATGAAAATAAACTACGAATTCTAGAGAGGTTTCTGGTTGAGGAGGAAGGTAGAAACCACGTGAAGGATATCAAGGACGGGATGTCAGATCTGAGAAGTGAGGCTGCAAATGTCCTTAATATTCTGAAGCAGGCAATCAGGAAATGGCATCATTAGGAATATATCATCATAATCATCGTCATTCACATCTTTACAACGCTTCCAATTGACCTTGAGCTTTACACATCAATAGGTAGATACTCGCACTAATGATGATGGAGGTTCTTGAGAAACATCAGGCGGCTCGTGAAGATGTTAAAGACCGAGTGGATGAATTTTCAGCAGCTAGATTACGAACGGAAATTCCATGGTAGAATTATCATGGATCTCTCCATGAGAAACCAATATTGATAATAGGGTTTTTCGATTATTCAGTAGAACTAGTTCGTGAGTATTCGAGGAGGATAATAGGTGTGAGATTGAATGGTTTAGTGCTTTCTTTTTGCATAGTTGTAATGCTTTGTTGTCCTTTGCAACTTCCAAATGTTGTTCAGTTACCATCAATCGAATCAAGCTCTGTGATTCATATACAGGATCAATACTCAATCAGTGACTTGACTCCCTACTCCTCGATCTTGATTACACAAGACAGCGATTTCACAAATCAAGGTTGGCCTGGTGCGGGGACAATTGAGCATCCGTATGTAATTGCTAATCTTCTTCTAACACCGACCTCGGGCTCATTCTGTATTAACATAACTGGAACTGTTACTGCTAACTATACCATCGCAAACTGTAGTGTCGAAGGCGATGGGTATGCAAATGGCTTCTTTTTGAATGCAGGTCGTTCTTTGATAGAAACGTGTAATTTTACAGGTGTTGACATCGCCATTATGTTTGATAGTATTGATAATTCGGCTATTGGAGGATGCACAATTTCAACCACAGGAACTGATTTTGCAATCTTAATAGAGAATTGTCAGAATACAACTATATCATCCTGCAATGTGTACAACGCAGGTTTACGTTTAAGAAACTCACCATTTACTGAGATCGCACTCTGCTATGTCTGGGATTCTAATACAACTGGATTTGATTTAGAGTATTCTCAGAATTGCACATTGGGCGGAATTAGTGTATTTGGTGGTCTTGGAGATGGAGTTGCAATCGCCCACACAATATTTCCGTATGTTTACAGTAGCATCATAACCCAAATGAGTGGTGCTGGTATTTCAGTTCTCAACTCTTCTGCGTGTAATTTTCTTTCTGTGCAATCAATGTACAATGAAATTGGATTCCTATTTAATTCTACACAATTTTCAATCCTTTCTACTGTTTATTCATATCAAAATGCTGATTCAGGTGTGATTTTGATTAACTCCAACAGCTCAATAATTATGGGCTGCTCATTCTATTCAAACGGAGCACATGGTCTCAGAATAGTCAGGGGTACTGAAAATCTCATCTTTAACAACTATCTAGGTTTCAATGTTCTTTCAGCTGAACTTGATGATGGCTCATTGAACATTTGGGATTATTCAAGTGCTAGTGAAGGAAATTACTGGGATGATTGGAATGGTGTTGGTGACAAACTGATTCCAGGGACGGGGGGTCAGAGTGACCATTATCCTCAACATTGGATTTTTCCAGAAATCACACAAAGTAGCTCAGATCGAATTATTGAACAAGGTGATAATGATGAATGGGTTCTTTGGTATTTCCAGGGAACAAAACCTTTGATTTACATGGTTCTGAGAAATGAGATGCTTTTGGAATTTAATTTTCTGGATGAAAGTGCTGATCATGTATTTGTCCCCATCGGTTCACTGCCTGTTGGGATTTATAATTTCACTATTCTCATCACTTATGAATGCGGGGTCGCTCTCATTGATTCTGTACTGGTGACTGTTCTTTCTCAGG
>JAEORG010000116.1 GCA_016841005.1 Candidatus Thorarchaeota archaeon
CCGGGTTTCAAGATTTCGGAATAACTACATCCGATGTTTTAGGAGAGAGTCAAGATCATGCACAGGTCGTGACGAGGATGATGGACCAAACTCATCCTATCATGAACATTGATTGGTCGTCTGCTCCTCCAACAGATAAGATGAGTATTCTACCAACACTAGGTATGAGTAGTACTGTACTGCTTGCTAATGACACCGGGTTCGGAACGGGAGGTGCGCCTATTCTGGTTCATACAACCCTCGGCTCCGGCAATATTCTTGTGTTCACTCCATGGCTGAATGTAAATGCCACAGCAGAAGAATCTCAGGTGAATTACGAACTTGTCCTTTGGCCATACTTCAATTATTTCTTCTATTCTTCAAGCGTGTATCTCTCAAGTCAGAGTCCACTGACATATGCTGAGTGGGCGTATTCTCCTGTTCCTCACCTTGAGCAACAAATTGTGATAGGGCTTCTTGTTTTTGTGATTGGTATAGTCACGTTCACCTCCTATAGGAGTATGAAAAAGAAATCTCGGGAAAAGAAAGAGATTCTAACAGAGATTGAGCGAGCAGAGCTTCTTGCTGATAAAGGTGAGGAGGTTGATGAATGGGAAGAAATCGGAATGCATCGCCAATTGGGAGGATTTCTGATTCAGTTGTTCATAACTTTGATTCTTGTCATTCCTCGCGTAGTATTGAGCATTATGATTTACCCCAGATTCATCATGCCCTTTCCGCAAGCTGCCGGATGGTTCTCATTTAGTGTAAACCTCTTTCTAGGTTTATGGACTCTATTTGATTTAGGAACAAGTGTAGCCTTAGCCAAGTACTTTGCCGAATACAGAATATCTCAACCTGAGGAGGCTGTCAAATATGCACAGATCTTCGTATGGTTCCAGTGCATCACTGGTGTTGTACAAATATCAATTGTCGCATTCATAGGCTCAATTGTGTTCCCGCATACTTACCTTGCTCATCTATCTTATGTCTTCATTACACATTCCTTATTCCAGTTTCCAGGATTCACACTCTTATTGATTCATGTTTTCAGGGGTATGAACAGAATAGATTACCAACAAATTACAAACATCCTCAAGTATGTCGTCTTTGATGTCGTTGCACCATACATCATGATTCTTGTTTTCAGAGTCTGGGGTGCAGCTAATCCTGTATTTGGGGAAGCTCTCGGAGGTGCAATTGGTCAGGCAATGGGATCTTACCTTTCCGAATGGCTTGTGTTTATTGTTTCAATATATCTATTCAGAAAACTTGGATTCAGCGTTAGCACGTTATTCAGAGTCGACTTTGATGGTGAACAGATTCGGAAAGCTCTCAAATTCGGAGCGAAGTGGACAGTTGGTGCGGCTACCGTTCCATTAGTCTGGTTCTATCAGATGTTGTTAATCAGTACCAATCTTCTAAATTGGTCAGCCCTACAAGGTCAATTCCAATTAGCTTGGGATTTAGCTATCATGGTCAGTGTTGTTGGTCTTTTCATGGAAAGCATGCTTGGAGGTGTTTCAGAGTCCTACTCTCATGGTAAAAAGAAGCTTACAGAGCTTTACACTGCACAAGGTCTTAAGTATGGAGCATTTTTTGTCTTCTGGCTAATCTCCGTACTTGCAGCAACTGGCTCTAGGGCAATACTTGGTGCTGCAGGACAGGAATGGGCATATGCTGCAGTTCTATTACAATTCTTCTTGATCTTTCAGCTCTTTGGCTTTTTCAGTTGGCTTGGAGACTGGATGTTCGCAGGAGCAGATCGAACAGGACTTGCTGCAGTGGTGTGGGTTTTAGAACAATCGATTAGAGCTGTTATGATGACCCTGTTTGTCATATTTGAACCAGTAATCTTCGGAATTTATCTTGGCGGAATGCCGGGAATAATAATGGGTTATGTAGTTGCGTTAGTCATCAAAGATGCTGCTGCTTGGATTCTTATACGAAGAGAGATTTCTGCACCAAAACTCTACAAGTGGCAGAGTTACGTTGGTCCAGGACTTGCAGCAATTATCAACTATGCGATTCTTGAAATAATTGCTAGATTGATTTGGGGTGGTGTGAATGATATCGTTTCATCTGCCATACTCTTCTTCATCGGTGTATTTCCATCTCTGTATATGTATTCATTCTTCAGTGGATTAACAGGTACTTGGGATGAAAGAACACTTCAGGAATTCAAGAGAGCTTCCGAAATGGTACGTATTCGTGGAATTGGTTGGTTAGCTAGAAGATTCTATGGGTCAATTGCTCTCGGTGCTCGCATCTCACCACTTCATAATAGATATCCAATTGACATATACGATGAAGCTATGGAAGAAGCTGAGGAACTTACCAAAGAGAAGAAAGAATTGAAAATCTAGTTTGATTGGTTGAGAGTCCTTTATCCGGGCTCTCAATCAAAATCTTTTATCGACATGAGTTTGCAATGTGTACTATTACATCTCAATATCGTCAGTAACTTCTTCGCCA
Source organism: Candidatus Thorarchaeota archaeon (assembly GCA_016841005.1). The sequence continues at coordinate 2,455 of JAEORG010000116.1, forward strand.
CCCTGAGTGGCCTCAACAGCTGCATCTGCGATTCTACGCTTGATTAATCTCACGAGATAACCAGCAATTCGATTACGCACAGTCTTTGAATCTACATCAGTGAACTGTTCAACAAGCCTCTTGTTAGTTTCAAAATCAGTCGTGAACTCATCTGGATAGTTTTGTAAGAGGATTTTTGCTGCATTCTTGATATATCCTGGTCGGATGCTTCCCACTGTTATCTCACCGTAAAGTTAGTCAGTTTGAGGTTCCCGCTCGACTGTGTTTATAAAGCATATGGTGGCTCCATTTTCGGAGGATATGATTTACTCTTGCTGTATCTCAAGTTAGCTCAGGCTTATGCAGAAATAGAATCAGCATCAGGGTCTCTTGAAAAGACACAACTCTTCTCGGAAGTGTTGAAAGATGCTTCCTCAGGTGAGATTGGAAAACTTGTCGCGCTTACTATGAGTAAATTGCATCCTGATTGGACAGGACAGCCTGAGCTAGGGATTGCTGAAAAGATGGCAATTCAGGTTGTTGCGGGATCTGTTTCTGCTTCTGAGAGTGATGTCAAAGAAGTCTTACGAGCAACTGGAGACCTAGGTGCAACAGTTGAGAAACTACTACAGAAAGGAGGACAGATGTCCCTCTTTCCTCAAGAATCCACAGTGTCAGATGTTTATAATACACTTGATGAGGTTTCGAAAATTTCTGGTTCAGGAAGTAATCGAGAGAAAATTGCAAAACTTGTGGGCTTAATAGCTGACTCTCAACCCATCGAAGCAAAATACATACTCAGGACAATTACAGGATCTCTCCGGTTGGGACTAGGTGATATGGGCATTATGGATGCATTATCCATAGCTTTTGTTGGTAGCAGAGACGCGCGTCCTGCGATTGAGCATGCGTTCAATGTATGTAGTGATTTAGCAACAGTTGCATCTATTCTTGCTATCGATGGTATCGAAACAATTGAGCAAGCAATCCGCGTTGCTGTTGGAACTCCCATTAGAATGATGGCAGCGAAGAAGCTATCGGACGCGAGAGAGATACTTGAGAAAGTAGGTGGCAAGGCGCTTGTTGAATACAAGTATGATGGAGAGAGAGTTCAAGTTCACAAGAAGGGGAATGATGTAGTTCTCTTTTCAAGGCGGCAAGAAGTCATAACTTCTCAATATCCCGATGTCGTCGAATACGTAAGGAAATATGTCAAGGCTGAGGTATGCGTAATTGAAGGAGAGTGTATCGCTATTGATTCAAACACAGGACGAATTAAGCCATTTCAGGAGCTTATGAGAAGACGGCGCAAGACGGGAGTTGAAGAAATACAAGATGAGGTACCTGTAGCTATTCGATTCTTTGATGTACTCTATGTTAATGAGAAGGATACGACATCTTTGCCCATGTTAGAGAGACGTGAGATCTTAGAGAGCATAATAGACGTAAGTGATGCTGTCGATAAAACAATGGGTGAGGTTACTGATAATCCCGAGCGTCTTGAGGAGATATTTAGTGAAGCACTCGAATCTGGGAATGAAGGGATTATCGCGAAGGCAATTCATAATGATTCGAGCTATCAGGCAGGATCAAGAAGCTGGCTTTGGATTAAATTGAAGGCTTCGTACAAAGAAGGGTTCACAGACTCAGTAGACCTTGTTGTTGTTGGAGCAATGTATGGTCGTGGAAAGAGAACAGGTGTATATGGTACAATTCTTGCCTCTGCATATGACCCAGTTAATGATACATATCCTACCGTTTGTAAGATTGGAACTGGATTCACAGATGAAATTCTTCAAGAGTTTAAAAATCGACTCGACCGTATTAAGATTAGCAAGATGCATCCAAAAGTCCTGTCGGATATTACAGCTGATGTGTGGTTTGAGCCAGAAGAGGTAATAGAAGTACTTGGAGATGAGATTACAATAAGTCCGACGCACCATGCAGGTAGAGGTCGAATTGAAGGCGGTGGGCTTGCTATTCGATTCCCTCGATTCACTGGTCGTTGGCGAGATGATAAAGATCCAACTCAGGCAACAACAGTCAATGATCTAGTTGAATTGTTTGAAAACCAAACGATACGCACAACTGAAGAATAGTAACATCCTTTTTCAGGAAATATCTGTAAACAACAATAAGGAGGATTACAGTTGCACAGTATCATAGTCACTCATCCGTCAATGAGTTTCAGTTCAGCACATTTCGTGATTAGCGAAGGGATGTGTGAAACGTTACACGGCCACAACTATTCTGTTGAACTTCGTCTACAGGGCGATATAGATGAATTAGGAATGGTGTTGGATTTCAGAAAAGTGAAGAAAGAGGTCTCCCAAATCTGCAAGTCATTGGACCATAAAATGTTGCTCCCAGGAAATTCGTCCACAATCAATGTATTTGAAGAAGAACAAACAGTGACGGTGAATGTTGATAAAAAGAAGTATGTGTTTCCTGCTGAAGACTGTATTGTACTGCCGATTAAATCAACAACTGCTGAACTATTGGCAAAATACATTCATGACCAATTAGAATTCAAATCACGGTTCAAAGCAAAAGTCTGTGTTGGTGAGAGTTCTGGTTCTGTTGCATGTTATTCTAATAAATGACAGTCTATTTCGCATCGGATAATTTTGGTAACCAGATTTTGAAACTCGTTCCTTTTGAAGAAATACCATCAACTCTATCATTGACAGAAATACAACCACCAAACTTCTCCACAATTTGCTTAGCTTGATGTATTCCTACTCCTCCGAATCTGCGTTCTGGGTCGAAGAGCGTTTCTTTATTTTTGTCTGGAATTCCCTGACCATTATCTGAAACAATTACCTCATAACCTCCTTCGACATCATTTACATCAATCCATACTTGAATATCCGAAGATTGGTTATGTTTGATTGCATTTGATAACAGGTTCATCAGTAGTGTGTGGATATGGTCGTTTGCATTTATGGGGGCTCTTACCAAATCGCAAGATAGTTCAACTTGAACATCTTTATTTTCATCCGTAAATTCTGATATTGTTTGTTTTATCGATTTACAAAGGCATATCTCTGTAAGAGGAGAGAAGAGAAGATCACCTGTAGAGTGAACATTAGTAATAATATTCTGGCATCTCTCTATCGATTCTGTAATTTGGTCCAATAATTCTCTATCTCTAAGTGAAGTCATTGATTCGCCAATTAGGTCAGCACTAATCATCACTGCTTGAAGGTAGTTACGAACATCATGACCTAGTAGGTCGAGATAAAGAGTAGCCATGCGATGAGCTGCTCGAATCTCTTCTTCCGCCTCTTTCAGCTCAGTAATTTCTCTGGTGACTACAACCACATCTGAACCGTCTTCATGAGGGCTTAATCTTGCAGAAAACCAGTTGCGTTTTCCACCAACATGATAGAATGAATCAAAAGTCAAGCTCTGATTATTACTCAAAACACGTTTTGCCGTTTCTGTAAACAATACAGCATTCCTACCAGGCATCAGTTCTTCAATGTGCTTTCCAGGTATTTCATCAGGATTCTTCATCTCGCCAAATCCTATTGATGAGTAATATTCTGTAACGAAACCATCTTTATCAAGAATGAAGATTATATCACTCATCGATTTGACAAGCATCCTGTGTTTCATCTCGCTCTCTTTGAGTGCAATCTCAACTTCCTTGCGTGCTTTACGATGTTTTGCCTCTTCCATCTCCCTACGAATTGCAGGAGCAAGCCGACTAAGGTTGTCCTTCAGAATGTAATCATGGGCTCCAAGTTTCATCATGGAAACTGCTGCCTCGTCAGAAATAGTGCCAGATACAATAATGAAAGGAAGATCTAACTCGCTTGATTGTAGAATTTCCAACGCTCCCTGTACATCGAATTCAGGCATAAGGTAATCGCAGACGACTGCATCCCAAGAGTGCAAGGTTAACGCATCTCTCATCTCTTGTGCATTTGTTACTTGATACACGAGAGGGTCAAAGCCCTCTTTTCTCAAGTTCCTTCTCAGAAGGATGACATCATCTTCTGAGTCCTCAATGCACAAAATATGAAGGTCAGGAATCACAATTCCCTCCACTCTGAGGCGTTACATTAAGTACTAACCAATACAATCCCAGTGTTTGAATTGCTTCAACAAATTGATCGAAGTCGACTGGTTTCTGAATATAGCTATTTGCTCCAAGTTGGTAACTGTCGCAGATATCTTGGTCTTCTCTGGAAGAAGTAAGAATTACAATTGGTAAGAATTTCAATTTATCATCGTTTCTAATTTCTTTTAGACATTCAAGTCCACCCATTCGAGGCATATTAAGATCAAGTAGCGTGACAACAGGTAGAATCCTATTTTCGCGACTAGCATATTTTCCTTCACACCGAAGGTAGTCCAATGCCTCAAAACCGTTTCTTACCACAACAACATCGTTCAGGATATTCGCCTTTTTCAATGCGCGCTGAGTAAGTACAATGTCATCTTCGTTGTCCTCAACTAGGAGAATTTTTCCCTCGCGCATTCTAAATAATCTCCGTAGTCTTCAATGTGAAGTAGAAAGTTGTTCCTACTCCTACTTGACTCTCAGCCCAGATTAGTCCCCCATGACGAGCGATGACGCGTTCGACAGTAGCGAGTCCAATACCTGAACCTTCAAATTCGTCAGCCTTATGTAATCTCTGAAATGGCTTAAACAGTTTTTCCTTATCGTCCATACTAAAACCTACACCATTATCCTTAACATAGTATACTCTTTCTCCCTCTTCTTCAATTTCACCGAATTCAATTCTAGGTGATGGTATAGTCTTTGTGAACTTCCATGAGTTACTAATTAGATTCTGTAGCACGACTCGCATCAACCGCTTATCGCACCTTGTTACAATCTCATCCTGAATTTCCACAGACATCTCCCGTTCTGGATCCCCTTCTTTTAATTCTAGTATAGCTTCATGAGCTAATGTAGAGAGATTGACATCCACTCGATCCATACTTGCTCTTGTAACCCGGGATAGATTTAGTATGGCATCAATCAGATTGCTCATACCTGTAGCTCCTCTCTGGATTCGAGTTAAGTAATCTTTTCCAGTATCATCAAGTGCATCATAATAGTCTTCTAAGATTGCATTACTGAAACCATCAATGCTCCTGAGAGGTGCCCTAAGATCGTGTGATACAGAATATGCAAAGGATTCTAATTCCTTATTTGCAGCTTGAAGTTCTGCAGTTCGTTCCTCTACTCTTTGTGCAAGTTCTTTATTTAATTGCCTAACCTCTCTCTCAGCTCTGACTCTCTCGGTGATGTCGGTAATGATAGCAACGGTACCTTCTATATTACCCTCATCATCTCGAGATGGAATTGCTGATATTCTAACATTTCGGATATCCCCGTCTTTTCTTACCATTCTTACCTGATAGGCAGATGATGTGCCCTGTTTCCTTATTTCTGTTTCAGCTCTAATCTTACCTACATCATCAGGATGGATAACTGACGTAGAATCTGCCCCTATTAGTTCATCTCTTGAAAATCCAACAATCTTAGCGAAAGACTCGTTTACAAAAATGAATCTTTCATCAAGTGATATAAGACCAATTCCTTCTGACATGTCCGTGAGAAGGTCTCGATACCTTCGAACACTCATCTGATATGCTTGTTCTGTCTTCTTCCGTTCAAGAACAGATGAAAGAAGTTCAGCAACAGTATCATAGAAGATTCTATCATCCTCTGATATTGCATATGATTCTCTTGCACCAAGTGTGAATGTACCAAGGAGTTCTTCTTTTTCATTGAATAGAGGGTATACTATGAAGGAACCAATGTCTAGCTCCTCAAGATAATTTTTGTATTCCTCAACTCTAGGGTCTGATTTTGCATCTGTGATTATCATTGGTTTCTTAGATAATGCAACCTTTGTCACAACCCACTCTTTTGCTCCCTCGGAAGTAACTGGTGCATCGTGACCTGATGCATCATCAGAAAGACCAACATACGCTGTGGGTTGGAGTGCATTACTTTTTTCGTCATAAAGCCTTATTGACCCATTATCGATGTTCATTGCTTTGATTAGTCCCTGAAGTATTAGCTTACCCATCTCACTTGTTGTCTGTGCACGAATAGCTGCTTCTGCAATTCTGCGGAATGAGGTTCTTTCCCTTTCCAGGTTTTCTTGAGCTTCCATCCTCTCAGAAATATCAACAATGCTTAACTGAACTGCATCCCGCCCATCGTAGATGATTCGATTTCCATCTATAAGAATCCAATTTACACTTCTCTTGGGACTTTGAATTTTCACTGCTATTTCATCCACGATTTCTCCTCTCATACAATTTTCAAGAAATTGAGTTGCAGGATGAAGATATTCTGAATCTATGATTTGAACCAAATCTTGGATATTCATTGAAATAAGTTCTTCATATGGTAATCCGAGATGATGAGATACAAGCGGATTTGCAAATACAACTTCCCGACTTTCGCTATCAATGATCACAACTCCCATTAGAGATTGTTCTATTAGTGTACGATACTTTGTTTCTGATTCTCGCAAAACATCCATAATCATAATTCGGTTTGTTATGTCTGTAACCACACCTTGATAGTGAGTGATTTCTCCTTGCTCATTTCTGCGAATGACCGTGTCGTCGGTTATCCACCTGACTTCTCCATCTCTTCGTATGATTCTATACGGTTCATGCACAAAACTTTCACACAATGTATCCGCACTAAATCCCTGTACTTCTTCCACAACTCTCTCTAAATCATCGGGATGTACAACATCTGAGTACAATACACCTCCAGTCGTGAATTCTTCTGCAGTGTAACCAAAAAGGTCTCGAACATTTTCTGATACATACTCCACAGGCCAACTTTCTGTATTTTTCCATAGGAATGCGACAGTTGGGCTCATGTTTATGATTCTGTTTGCTTCTTCTATTTGACGAGCAGCATCGACTCGTGTGGTAATGTCACGGATGACGGAAACAAGGCTTTTCCCATCTTCATGCAAGGATATACTCGCTGAGAACCATCTTTCTCCTTTTTCGTCCGGTAGCATATAATCAAAAGTAACAGGTATTCCACTCTCTCGAACTTGATTCAGACTCTCTGAAAACGGAAGAGATACAGATTCTGGTAAGATCTCTGAAACGGTACGACCAAGAAATTCACTTGGGGGAACATAGAGATCTTCAATTTTCTGTGCATAGAATTGTCTGTATTTATTATTCTCATCAAATACAAACACTAGGTCATTCATTGAGTTCACGAGAGTCCGTAATTTGGTTTCACTCTCAATAAGTTCAAGTTCCGCATTTCTTTTCTCAGTAACATCCTCAAGGGTGCCAAGTATACCAATATCATTTCCTAAACCGTCGTGAAGTGGAACCTTGACTACTCTAAACCATGCCTCTTCACCATTTGGTAATGTTGTCCTCTCAATCTCATCATACCTTCTATTTTCAGATTCTAAAGCAAACTTGTCTGCGCGTCTAAATTTCTCAGCATCTTCAGGGCCAATTTTCAAGTCGTAATCTGATTTTCCTATCACATCCTCAGGTATACCCTGTACAAACACCTCTGCGAAGGTGTCATTACATCCCATGTATAATGATGACAAATCTTTCCAAAACACATGCTGAGGAATATTATTCATTACCAGTTGTAGCATCTCTTGAGATGCTCTCAGTTCAAGCTGGGCAGCTCGTTTTTCGGTAATGTCTTCTCCTGAACTAATCACACCCATGATATTCCCGAAACTGTTTCTCAAAACTGATGCGTGCCAAGCAATTAGTTTCTTTTCGCCGCTCTTGGTGACGTGTTCTCGTTCTACATATTCAATTTGTTCTATCTCGCCGTCAATTATTTTCTGGAAGTTTTCCTTTACATTGTTCCTATCCTCATCCAACACTGTATCAAACCAAGAGGATCCAATGATCTCATCATCTTCATATCCTAAAACTTCAGTTCCCTTTCGGTTAATGAGAGTCACCGTTCCTTCTCGGTCAAGAACAATAAAAATCACTCCTGCTAGTTGAAGGTACATCTCTGCTCTATCTCGTTGTTCGATCAGAGCATGCTCAGCCAACATTCTGTCTGTTACATCAATTGCAGTACGTTGCATAGCTGGCCGACCACCAAAATCTATGACATTAACGCCACTATCCATCCAACGAACTTCTCCATCCGGACGAATGATTCTATAAATTGAAGATTCAGAGGTCATACCTGTTCTATGGTAATCTCTGAATCTGGATTGTCGCTTTTCTCGATCTTCAGGATGAACAATCGACCAAATCTGCTCTACATCCATCCCATAGATTTCTTCTATAGACCTACCAACCATTCTTGAATAGGCAGGATTAGCATAGACGACTTTCGTGTCTTGATGAATCGTGATCCCTTGTATAGATTGTTCTGCAAGTTGTTTCCATTTATGTTCTGATTTCTTGAGTTCTTGCTCAACGATCTTTCTCTTTGAAATGTCCCTAAGGATACTCTGTACATAGATTGGTGTTCCATCATAATCGCGTACTAGTGATACATTAATCTCGACTGGGACCGTCGTTCCATCCTTTCTTTTCAGCCTTCTCTCATATATTGGGAGTTCGACACCATCCAAGACTTGTTTAAATTGTTCTCGACTCTCTTGTTGTTCTTCTGGAATCACTGTGAAATCCGTTGTTGTGCCAATCAATTCCTCTCTGGTATAACCTAGAATCTCTGCAGTACGTTTATTGAAATCAATATGTTTGCCATCTAAATCTAGGATTACCACACCGTCGTTATTCTGGTCAAAGAGAGAGCGATATCTTTTCTCACTTTTTGCTTGTTCTTCTTCAGCAATTCGTCTATCTGTGATATCGTGGATAAAAGCGCATAAACTGTATCCCTTAGATGTCTTTATTGAAGTTGCAAATTGTTGAATGATGCCCTCTTTTCCATCCGTAAACTCAATCTCAACTTCAGTCACCTCATGTATCCATGGAGCATCTCCTGTTTCTAAGAACGTTTCAATTGACCTTTTCAGGTTCTCATACCTATGAGGTGTCCTTTTCTCTTCTGATATCATATTAAATTGAATATCATAGAGTTTCTTACCGAGGACTTCATTACGAGATAAACCAAACATATCTTCTTGTGCCTTGTTCCATTCGACAATATTACCTTCCTCGTCTGATAGTATGATTCCCTCTAAAGTTGCATTGAATATACTTCTTAGTTTTGCTTCGCTATCACGGAGCTTCTCTTCAAATTGTATCTGCTCTGTAATTGAATTGGAAATAAGGATGATAGAATCAACAACTCCATCCTTAACAATAGGGCTAATTCTTAGTCTGAACCAGTTCCTACTTCCAGTTACTGATTCATCCTCGAATTCATAGACTTGTGGAACTTTTGTGGAGATTGTATCAGCTATTGCTTTTCTGAACCCATCAACATATCTCACATCTATAAAATCATAGATTGATTTTCCTTTCAATTCCTCCTGAGTGAAATTGAAGTCATCTCTGTTTGAGAATATGATACTACCAGACGTATCCGCATTGATAATGAGTGTTGGAGCATTCTCCAGGATAGTCTGGTATAGTCTTGAATCGACTGGGTCGTCCATTTCACTGATGCACCCCACGCAGAGTTAGCTTGCGGTAACAGATGAATTTGAAAAAATCTGCATATATAATAATGTGGACCTGACTAAACGAGGTTATTGTTTCCAGTCCCCATCAAAAAGCTAAAAGGGGACTCTCAATGGCATTCAATCGAATAATTCGAATAGAGGCGAACCAACCTGGTAATTGACACTCAAGATGAAAAACCACAGCACCGTATCCAGTTGAAGAAAGTGGGTGTCAAGAATCTAAAGACTTTCATTATCACTGAGAAGGGTGGTCTGCGTCATCACATCATTCCTCAAATTGAGATGACCATTGACCTTCCAGCAGAAAACAAAGGTATCCACATGTCACGGTTGGTGGAATCAATGACCGAAGTCATTAGTGATGAGTTCAGTGTGCATCACTCTATTGAGGAAATACAGATCCATATCCTTGAAGCACTCAGAAAGAAACATCCCTTTCAACACGGAGAGATCAAGTTCGATTTTGAATTTGGGTACACAAGTAAGACGCCAGTTTCAAAGAAACGAACTTGGGAAGTATGCGACATATCATCACTAACGACTATGGAGAATGGAAAAGACACCTTTCACGACATTACTGTGAAGGTGACTGGAAATACTGTATGTCCGCACTGTATGGCTAACAACGGTGGACTCACACATATGCAGCGAGCGATTGGTACTCTTAGAGTCGTTGGTACTACTGAACATGTTCCGACCTATGGCTCTATGATTGAAGTTATCGAAAATTCATTCTCTAGCAAGACCTACTCTCTTCTGAAACTGGAAGACGAAGTACAAGTCACTAAACAAATGCATGATAATCCATTATTTGTAGAGGATGTCTGCAGAAATATCTTACAACACGCGAATGATGAATTTAGAGATAGGCAACTGGAAATGTTCGCTGAGGCAAGGTCTCTAGAGAGTATCCATAAGCATGATGTAATCGCAGAGGGTCGAATTGTCACTAATGGGGACTAAAGTTACATAACGTAATTTCGAACGAATAATCCTATTATTCGAATAAGGCTATACACATATTGTATTTAACTAGTTTAACTCAAAAAGAACCCCGTTACAGTAGTACAACGAGCTGAAAAGGTACTTGGCCAAATACGAGGGACAAGTAGATGAGGTTGAGGATTTACATCACCCTAGCATTGGCACTATTCTTAGTCGGTATGCTTCCTAATCTCAGTACCTCTCCATATCTACCTCGAAGTGATAGTTCAGTAATAACAAATAGTCCAGATTCTTCTATGATTCTAAATCCTCCTAATGCCATTCCTGCCAGTCATTCGGAGAGTGGCAAAATAAATCCCTTGGGAATTGAACAACGTGGTTATGTTTTAACAGGAATAACAACTGCCCGTACTGATACAATGTCAAACACTGCTTCTTCTCTTGCAATTGATACAATTCATGATTGGGTTGCCAGTGAAGCAAATACAACAATATCAAATCTCCAGAGACTGTATGCTGTAAACGGAACATTTGATGAAGGAATCCCAGGTACGAATGAATTTCCAAATGAAACCTCTTCGTACTATCCTTATGGCTGGAGAACGGATAGTTATACCAGTGTTGTAGGCACTACACAGAGAAGCTCATACTTTCAAGAATTAAGTTACTACGTAAGTCTTGAGGATGAAGGAAATAAATTGGGGACTGGAGCAAACACAAGGTATCTACACGCTAATCAATCCTTCATTTCCTGGAATCAAACATTTGACAATAAACCATACTCTGAAGATTTTATTTTTAGTGTGAATTTTATCTATCGCAACGGGCCATTGGAACCTCTCCTAGGAGATGATATATCTCTAGAAGTCTGGATTAACGGAACTAGATACTGGAATCAGAGTCTTGCACAATTGTCTAGCAGAGATGTCTGGTATTCTTCTGGTGATATCAATATCAATATCCCCGGTGCTTCAGATAGTCTTGCTTTTGACATTCGTTTGATGCTAAATGACCAAGTTGTTCTTTATGAAAGCGATTATGGCGTATTCGATTCAACTTACCTCACAGTTCAATTAGATGATCTTGTGTTCACAGGATATACTCCTCCAAGTCCTGAGGAAGTAGACCTGATATTCAATGCTGGAAGCATGAGTGAAAGCGTTATGGGAACATCTGGCATTGGGACTGCAAAGCTTACAAATTCATCATATTGGAATGTTTCCAGTTTACCAATCTCCTTTGAATCTAACACATCAATAAGTTTCGATTATAATGTTCATCTTCTCTCGCATCGTTTCACTAATTCAACTTGGACTACTGATAATACAAAAGAGGGTGTTTACTTCACTGTAGACTCAGGATTGAGTCCACAGATGGAAACATATTCCTATCTCGGATTCTCAGGAGGATATGAGAATCTTACTCAAACTATAATTATTCCTCCTGATTGGGAGAATATTACAGTATATGACCCATTCCTCTCTGATGTAACGAGTCAATGCACTTTCTACTCAGGTTCATTTATCATTCCCGAATCACTTCTAACAAGATTAGGATGGTGGAAATTTACAGGAGAACTTCCTAATTATGGTTTAGATATTGCCACACAAATATCAAGTTTCGAATCTCCAATCTGGTCAAACTCAACTACCTTTAGAAGTACAAACTGGACTAGAGCATCGATTGCAATCGGTACAGCTTCTGAAACTCCCACTTCAGTTATGAATGCTGAAATCGGGTGGTATTTACCCAATGACACATTATGGGCTGTTGATGTATTCGATAGTCCCACTGGAAACGTATTCAATAGTAGTCCATATGTTTTAGGATCTGCAAATACGACTGCGGGTTCTTGGTCAGTAACTGTTTTGTGGTACAATGGGACTGAGATTGCCTATATTTCGTCTACTTTTGAGATTCATCACCAATCCGAACTGGTTGTTGAGAACGCGATAATAAACACTGATGCTGGTGACATTATCACAAATATGGTTAGATATCG
>JAEORG010000117.1 GCA_016841005.1 Candidatus Thorarchaeota archaeon
ATCGTAGTTGAAGTTCCATTACTGCAAGTTGAGGAAACTTGTTCTCCACTTGGAAGAACCATAAGGTCCGTTCTTATATCTGAGGATTCTATCTGACCCTTGCCCGTCTGTAGAATATCATACAACATACCAAGAATTGGACCATAGAAAAGCAAGTTTTGCTCTAGGAACAAGTTAAGATCCTCGGATCCCCATTCTAACTTTGAAACACCCTCAGCCTCTCTATTCCATTTGATGGAAGTTGCTCTACCATTGTCAGTAAGCTGCAAGATTCCAAGCCCAAGCATTTCAAGTACGATTGCCGCCTGACCAACAGGTTTTGATTTCTGTGGATCATGTGTGTCAGAGTGAACCCATTGACAAATTCTATTATCAGTACGTGTTTCAAGGTACGGGCAATACCTATCACGACCAAGAGCTTCTGCAACAGCAGCTGGAAAAGGTTTCTTCCAAGTGGCAAGTGAGGCTCCTTGACAAATATCAGGAGGATTCACTTCGCGCTTTATCGAAACTTTCAATTCAGATATCTGTATAGTATCATTTGGACGTGTGTATCCGGATTTGAAGACGGCCCACAGACAACTCAGATTCCCATATTGCGCGCGATTTATTATATTCGCCATGTTACTCACTGTGCAAAACTTCATTCGAATAATAACTAATAGCAATGTTCAGAGGCCAATCTTCAGAAGATAAATCACAGCAAAGAAGTGCGTTGATAATTAAGATAATGCCAGAGAGAGAATAATCAATTTCGCGACAAAACAAGACTTTCTCCTCTGCTTCACGTACTTTCCTAGAATATCCGTTGAGGTCATCTATTACTTCAATGTACCAACTTCCTCTCAGATTATGAAGCAACTGATACTTAATTCGTGGCGGACGCTGCTTCCTTCTAGTAGGTATTTCAGCATTCTCCCAATATAGCCAGTCTGCTGAACAGCAAGATGCCAAGGCTCTTGGTATATCAGCTACAATTCCCTCTGGAATATAGGCTGCAATAGACCGTTTGGGCGTTTCAATCGATAATCCACCTCTGAACACTTTCAGCGTTCTACCAAACTGGGACCTCATGTCATATCGTTTCGGAACGCCCACAGGTAGGTCGATGTTCATTTCTATGCCTCGATTCACATATTGCACTGTATTTAGTTTGCAGAGCTTTTTCCCCTCAAAGGAACTACGTGATACAACGTTAATCCGCATCCAGAAAAGAGTGTTCCTAACATATAAATTCAAGACGAGGAACTAAGTACATCAATTCGATAAAAAGACCAATGGAAATAGCGAAACCTCTGATTGAATTTATCAGACTGGTAAATAGAAAACGAGTTTCTTATAAGCGATGAAACGGACCGCAGCATAGAAAACAACGAAAATGAATAGACTACTAGGAGCAGGGCTTTTGACCAATCAAAACCGCGAGCAGACTTATCAGATGAAACTTGATGATCCCAAGAAAAGGCTTCCAGAGAAATTAACTTTTCAAAAACTGAAAAGTGTGAGTAATCCGAATTCTATTCACGGGGTTTACCCATATCGAGGAAAGATGTCTGCCATTGATGCACAAAACATCATTAGACAACTACCTTCTACTGGTAGACTTCTTGATCCATTCTGCGGTTCGGGTACTATTGTGTATGAATCACAAAGGTGGGGATTAGATACTATAGGCATAGACAATAATCCTTTGGCAGTCGTTTTATCAGAAGCAAAAACGCAATCATTCAACGGTACTGAAACTTTGAACCTTCTTAGTAGAATTATTGACGATGCATCCTCAATGAAAACATCACCGGACATGCCGGAATTTGCTAGACAGTATTTTCATGAGTCAACTGCACGTCAAATTATGAAGGTACGAACATTTTATGACGAAATGACGCCGTACCTAAAGGCAGCGTTTTTTGGAGCCATTGCTCTTACAGCGCGGGCCTGTAATCACTATCGATGGTCTTCAAACTCCATCGGCAAATTAAGTACTCAACATAGGCAAATCGATTTCTTGAACTTTTTCAAAAGAAAGGCAAAGAAGCACATGAAATTCATCGAACACAATAATTCGTGTCGAATCTTCAAGCATGATTCGAGACATTTGCGAAGTGTACTCACAAAAGGATGCGTTGATTATGTTTACACTAGTCCACCATACTTTGATGCTCTTGATTACACAGGCTACTATGGTCGCATAGTATATTCCATTATGGAGGAAGATCGTGCTGAAATTCGAGAGGAACTAATTCAGAAGTTTGCGTCATATGAAGAAGATATGCGCAAGGTGATGAATGAGATAGAGTATGTGACTAATGATTCAGCTTTGGTTGTTTTTGTGGTAGGCGACAAGAAAACTGATTCAGGGATAATCAATGGTGGAGAGTTTTTCTCAAAACTAAATGATTGGAAACCAAGTTATATCGTTGAAAGGGAATATACGGGTTCTAGTAGTCAGATCTGGGATTCAATTAATCGTACAAAACGCAGAGAACAGATTGTCGTATGGGATAAGTTGATGAATTGAAGCGCGAGGAGTAATCAATAGAACAAAATGGAAATCTTAGCTCTAACGAATAATCACCTCGTACTCAAAATCCCTATCAAGTTGTTGGTTTCCGTAGCCGATTTTGTCTTTAATTATAGGAAGGTAGCTCTTGTTAATTTCATATCCAATTGAGTTTCTATTCAGCTCTTTAGCTACTTTCATTGTGGTTCCACTCCCCAGAAATGGATCTAACACAGTGTCACCAACAAACGAGAGAAGTTTGATGCAGCGACGAGGGAGCTCATCTGGGAAAGGAGCAGGATGCTGTTCTTTCTGCGCAGATGCAGGGGCAAAATTCCAAATTGAGTTTTGACACCAGTTTGTGAATTCCTCATGCGTAATCTTTGACTGTTCTTTTATCTTAGATGAAACCTGCTTGCGTTTTCCCTCTTTTGAAAATACAATTATCCACTCGTAAGGAAATGTTGAAAGTAGGTTTGGCGGATAGGGGTATGAACCCCAAGAACTAAATCGAACAGCTTTCCGTTTGTCCCAGATATATAGAGAGTGAAGATACATATTGCCCATTGATTCCATGAAGTTCTCTAAGTCCGTAATTACAGTCTTTGTCACTCTTCTAGCAAATTTTGTTTGTTTTCCAGTAAGAAAGATAGGCATAATATTGATGCAAAGCTTGCCATCAGGTGTAAGGACTCTAATACACTCTTTAAACACTTGGCAGAGTGATGACATATAGTCATCATAAGATGATGATCCTTGACCGATCTCAATTCCATTACCATAGTCTTTCAGTTTCCAGTATGGCGGAGATGTTACTACCAGATGCACTATTTCATCCTGGAGTTCCACCATGCTCTTGCTGTCTCCAATGATAATTTTCTGCTTGGTCATCTTACTTTATACCTCGATATTTGGCTACTTGGGCATAATAAGTAAGTTCCTCTTGTTTTCATTGAGGTTGAGTATATTGTCAAAATCCGCAAAGGAGGTGATCCCCGACCTGAAATGGTGAGCGAAACTTCTCTACCATCAACTTCCATGTTCAGCCCTCCTCATGACTGCTGTCACCAGCGACTAGCAGGACCTCTCCTGCTGGGTGTGCATGAGTTTCGCTGTGTCTCATCGGAGCATGACTCCTCTTCACAGGCTGAGCCTCAGTCCGCTGCACTGTACTATCATGGTCACCAGTACCCATGATGGCAGACGGTGTTTCCATGGTCTTTTCCAAGGCTAGGTCGGTACTGCTCGCATACTCCTCAAGAGAAATTTGGTCATAGCAGTCAGCCACGGTGCTCCCTGCAAGCGAAGCTGGTGACTTCTTGGGAGCTGAGGACATCCCTTTAGAACGAGTCCTTTGGGTCTTCGGGGAGGACTTCCTAATTGGCGGAAGCCAAGTCCCTAGTCC
>JAEORG010000118.1 GCA_016841005.1 Candidatus Thorarchaeota archaeon
AAAGAAATCAGCATATTCACCGGTCTATAGAATTCCTGCGAGACATCTACGAAACTATGATTCAAGAGTGGCCAAAAGCCCGTGTTCGCTTTTCACTCTTTGTTGTGACTAATTCCATATCTCCCGTTCTTTCAAGAGCCGGAGAGCTTCCTGAAGTGGAAATTCGACTATTGTATGCAGCTATGCAACTTCTTGATATTAATACGATTGATGCAACGCAGATTACTCGACCAACTACTTATGCAACATACCTAGGCAACACAAACACCTCACTTACTGCACTTGCATCAAGATTGCTTCAAGATGAAATGCGTTCCAAGGTTCTCAAAGAGGGTGTTGATGTTGCACTGGATGTGCAGGAGTGGTTCCTGTCTTTTGGAGAAATAGTCAGGGATGATGCGATGTCAGCAAGTTACCACGCATCTCTAATTGCAGAAACTCTGGAAGAAGACGAGCTGAAGAGGACTGTTGACCGAGTCGTTGATCTAAACCGGATTATTGTACAGGACCCGAATAAGTTCGACTATGAGTTAGCTATGATGTCCGTCCCTCTTATGGACATCCTCTCAGTTGCATGGCATAGATTGGCTGATGAGAAATATCTAAAGATGTCAAAGGATATGTTTGATTCAGCTATAGCGGCTTGGAAGAAATATGGGTTCTATGAGAAGGCTGAGAATTTCAAGAAATCATTTGGAAGGCACTTAGAGTCCTAAAAGATTGATTGTAACATCCCAGAGTTGTTTCTGAAGTCCAATATCATATGAAATCTTTGAAGTTTCATTTTCCATTTTCTTCACAAAACACTTACCAGTCACACCCTCAACATCAGGTGAAGAGGCAACGTAGACTGATGTTTCAGCACCTTCTTTCGCACTGAGCTGGAACGGTTTCATCATCCCAAACATGATTTTGGACATCCGGCTTCCAGTATTGCGACCTAGATTAGTGGCTACAAAGCCAGGAAGAACAACGTTAACCGTAACACCTGTATCTTTCAAATGACGTGCCATTTCATATGTTTGCATGACTACCATGAGCTTTGCGCTACCGTAGACATTCATGGCCTTATAGGATGACTCACTCTGTAAATCACTCAGGTCTAATTTTGCAGATTTATGTAGACCTGACGAGAGGTTGATTACTCTCGAGGGAGCACTTTCTTTCAGCAAGGGTAGTAGCTCGTGTGTGAGAAGAAATGGTGCAAGATAGTTCACAGCGAAAGTCTGTTCAAACCCGTCAACAGTAACCTGTCGTTTGTTAAAGACAGCTCCTGCATTGTTGACAAGAACATCTAGTCGATTGTACCCATTCTTGAATTCTGCAGCAAAGCTTCGTATTGACTCCATGGATGACAAATCACAAATCATCAGATCTACAGAGTTACTCCCACTTTCTTCGATTATCTCTAAACGAGCCTCTTTGCCTCGTTCACTGTTTCTAACAACCATGACGACTTGCGCACCCATTTCAGCAAGTGCCAAAGCTGTTGCCTTCCCGATACCTGAGTTGCTGCCTGTGACTATACACACTTTGTCCTGCAAAATCATATCTCCTGAGCCAAGGTTAACGGAGGTAAGAATCTCAGTAGATAGCTAGCTACTTTAAGCTGTAGGTTTAGTCAGGTTTCTATGGTACTAATCGAGAAAATGGCTGATTATATGACGTGGGCAAATGATGCAATTTTGGAAATTGTTGAATCCCTCAGTGAAGATGAGTTTAGACAGACTCTTGTTGAAGGCGCAGGCAGTATTCACAAGAGATACATCCACCTTGCGGAAGATACTTGGGAATGGTTTCATGATTGGCATGGTGAAAATCCCCATGAGCCTGATTTTCAGGGTATGACGCGGAGTGAACTCCACAAGTTTATAGATGATTATTCGAAGAGATGGCAGTGTCTAATCAAAGAACGAACTGTCAATGAGTTTACTGACGAGAGAGCAGGTAAGGTTGTAGTGATAACGTTCGATGAGATGTTTTTCCACTTGGTGAATCATTTTACCTATCACAGAGGACAGATCGTGATGGGTTTGAAGATTCTAGGAAAAAACGTTCCAATGACTGATTATATCCCTTATAGGTTCTCTACATAACAATGCTCATGCATTTGGTCGCTTAATTGAAGGAAAAATCGGTACTTGTGACTAAGGCTAAACTTCAAGAGAATCCAGTGATCTGTTATGAAATCTAGAATCATGTCAGTATATGATTCCATGTTCAACATAATATTTCATCAGTGTGAGTGCTTCTCCCCAGCCAGCAGCGCATTCCAGGAGAGCTGCTCTCCCAGATGGTGTATCATGATACCCATATTCGCGTAACCGGACTACTGTCCCTTCTTCAACTGCTTCGAAATTAATCTCTATGGTGGTAGCATAGGCAGGATCATCAGCATACCACTGAAACACAAATCGCTCAGGTCTTTTCGCTTCTAATACAGGACCTCTCGATGTGGTTGTATACTTGTCAGGTCCCCAGTCTTTCCAGCGGAATGTAATGCTTCCACCAGGTCTGGCATCTACCTCTGATCCGACTGTGAACCAAGCATCTAGACCCTCGGCTGTGGTTAGAGCATCATAAACCGCCTCAGGTTTTGCACGAACAAGAGTAACCTGTTTAATCTCAACATCAATCAACTTTGTCACTCGAAATCCTCCATGATATTAATTAACTATAGTTATAATTTATTGGTAAAAACCTTGCGTTAATGACACAGTATTAGGTTATTTCTCCTAGTCACAGTCGTGATTTTCTCTGAAGGAGGCAATATAACCATGAATAGGAAGAACATCAAAAGTCCAGTTGTTCTTTAGGTGGTTCATCTGGTGTTTCTTCTTTAGGTTCTTTCTTTGCACCTTTTCTTGCGATTACAGGCTTCAGTACTTCCTTAGCTGCGAGTCCTCGAGCAAAGCGCTGAATGAAACCAACAGACCGTTTCTGCGCTGCTTCATTCAAGAAAACAACAGGTATGATGAAAGCCATAACGAGTAAAGGAATTCCAATGGTCCATAAACTGCTGACAATGAGTCTATCTATAGTTGGTTCAACGGTATTGATTATGAAGGGTGTGATAAAATGCGCACTTATCATTGCAATTGGAAACGCGAATAGTGAGTAGCCTCCGAGCATGCTGCTATACCAGCGCCCAACACCCTCTGTGTCAGGGCATTGTCGTACGTTCAGTTGTCCTTCTTTGAGATACGTAACAATACCAGCGTCGTTGAGAATCCAAGTAGGTGCAAAGAGTGCCAAAGCAATGGGCATGATTATGAGTGCACCCATTAAGGTCGTACTTAGTGAAATCAGGAACCTATGTTCCTCAAGGATAAGAGGAGGAAGTGCATCAACAATCAGTCCCTCAATGAGACCTATCAACAAACCTGATGAGCTGACACTGAAGAGTGCAGGTGCTACACTCCTACGTATCATTCTGTAACCACCAAAATCCTGACCAATATCCATGATACTAAAGTTGTATGTGGCGGATTTCATCATTCTGCTTCCTAACAAGAAAAGAGCAGCAAGGGGAAGAGCGATGATGAAGTATTCAATTACTATCACTGGGATAGCTATTCCAAGGATTATTGTGATGTCTGTAAACAGCGAGCCTTCAATGAATGGGAAGAATTCGAAAGAGGGAACCATTACTGTAATTTGGTACAAAATATACAATGCAGCCGCTATTCCTCCAACTGAGAATAGAAAGGGAAATACAAATCGTGCTTTACCCATTTTAGTTCAAGCTCCTTGTCAACTGTGTCAAATGCTACGACTTGGTGGTATTTAGACAATCGTATGACAAAGAGGTTTAAATCACGCCCTGTAGAGCGACACGGTACGATGGCAATTCCGATTGGTTCAAACTCGAGTCGAACTGTCGCTTTTGTGGCTGTCTTCGCGGCTTTGACTGCAGTATTAGATATCATTCCGGCGTTTGGTTTC
The DNA here is from genome assembly GCA_016841005.1 of Candidatus Thorarchaeota archaeon. The sequence continues at coordinate 3,946 of JAEORG010000118.1, forward strand.
ACCTCAGGGGTCTGGGATAGCTGGGCATTTCTATTGAGCCCGATTGTTGGGATTCTACTAGGACCATATTTAGGTGCTTTATCTGTGGGACTCGGAAGTCTTCTTGGACATGTAATCATATCTCGTGATCCTATCGAGTTTCTATTCATGATTGGTTTGTCATTTGGTGCCGCAGTGGCAGGACTTGTATACCAGCGTAGGTGGAAATCGGTCCTAGGAATCTATTCGGCTATGCTCTTGGGATATTTCATATATCCTATTTCATGGGGACTGCCGCTGTGGGGAATCTGGGACATTCTCGTGGCTTATGGGATTATCATTCTTTATTCTATAGTAACGTCACGGAATATTTGGTCAAATACAAGTGAGAGATTCAAATTACTAATGCTCATTTTCTGTTGTGTGATTGCATTAGAAACCGATATCCTATTTCGCGTCTTTGTTCTAGTACCGGGACAGATGTGGTGGTTCTATTATGCAATGACTCCTGAAGATCTGGCTTTGGTATGGATTGGTGCAGGGTTCGTTACTCCAATTAAAGTAGTAATGGCAGTATTTGTTATCGTGACATTAGGTCGCCAATTGCTGCGTACTCTTGAACAACATGGTGACCCAATTTCCATGAGTGATGACTATTTGTCACTTGATTAAATTTCGGGACTAGATGGATTAGAAGAGCTATCCTGTTTACGCATAGGAAACCAACCAGCCCAAGATAGCAAGAGAAAACAGACTAAGGCAATAACAGCCCAAGAACCGTATGTGACCAACTCATAGAGAGGATAATTTGTTGCTATTCCTATCAAAGGAAAAACATAGAGATCAATAACAATCCAGGCAACAAACAGAAAGACTGCAGCAATTGTTCCAGTGATTCGTCTGCGATTCCCACTATCTAGACCCATGATTCACACTCATAATATCGCAAGATGAGCCTGTTTTCTATGTTGTCTTATGACTATTTACTGTAGAATAGAACTTCAGGATATTCTACAGAGGGTCCATCTAGCAGTGGCGATGTAATGCCAATGAGATGTTCGTTGAAGAATGCAAGGACATATGCATTCAATATGTGAAGCATTCTATAGCCATCAATCGACCCAAGTAGTCCAAAGCTTCGGAGCACAGGTGACCATATATTGACATCAGCAAAATTGTAATGTCTGGTACCGTTTACGAAGAGACCGTAGCAGGTCCCCTCTGCACGGTGAAATATGGTATCATTCATCTCCGGATTACCATAATCTGGTCCAAACAAGAGCATGAATGGTTTTGTCATATTCATTGTGAGTGAGCTGCCCCCGTGTGGACTATCAAAGCTGATACCAGCATCAAAGCGGGCATCCTCTAGTATCATATGTTCAGCCGTAGTACCTCCAAAAGAATGCCCAAAAATCCCAATTGTGTTGAGATCCATTCCATCCCAGAGAATGTTAGGGATATTGGGATTATTTGGAATCTCAAGTTGATCAACAAGAAAGGTAGTATCGTTAGCCCAGATGTTCAGGCTATTTCCAAGATTCGCATACATTTCCTCAGTGGCCTCATAAATCACGGAGCCATCAGGAAAACTTGTTACCGCTGCTTCGTATGAGTGACTGATACTGAACACTATGTACCCATTGCTTGCTAGCTCTTCCATTAATACAGTGTCTTGCATTATGAGACCACCATACCCATGTGAGAATACTAGCAGAGGATACGAGATTTCAGCCTGAGAGAGAGGCACATTCAGGTAGGAGTGTGTCTTTGTGAGCTGGAAATGACTTACAATGAATGTAGGAAACCCAAATGACCGTTCTATGCCCGTTCCAAATTGACTTGGAGCATCGATGTATGGTGCCATCCTATAACCAGTTATTGTGTCGGCGGGATACCATGCCTTAATGAGAATCCTGCGATGATCGTTCGGAGGCTCTGTAAAGGTTTCGTTTCTTGAGTTATCGGTCAGCTCAAAGGTCAGCGTACCAATTGCATACTCCCCAGAGGGAGTTGGTAGCGAGAAAGCCGGAAAGAGAGAGTTGAGAAATAGTGAAGATGAGATGAGAATAACCGAAACGACGATTATAGCTGCACCCTTTCTTATACGAGGCGGCCCCTTTACAGGTTCTGTAATTGCACCAGTCTGAATCCTATAGAGTTCAGTCAGTTTGATGATACTCCAAAGACACAGAAGAATTGTTGGGATGTAAACAGGGAGCATTTGCCAGCGAGGTCCTTCAAATAGGATATGCGCTAGAAACATAACAATTCCCACCACACTTAGGACTCCCATTATGTTCCCTTTCTTCTGTTTTCCAATAGTTGCTGGTAAAACGAACTGGATTGATAACAAAATCAAGAAGAAAATCAAAAAAATCTCAATAATTCGCATGAGTATCACCAAATTTCTAACCTTCAACCAACCTAGTTTGGTGAGAAAAGAGTGTCGGTCTATACTAGTGTGATAAATTGGCTAGCCAGTGATGAACGGGGGACATCTTAAGAGCATGTTCGTAGCACCTATCGACAAGCTCAGGTTTCTTCAGCACACTGACAGGAATCTCAGGTGAATGGACATACAGTGCGTTGTGAAGAAGAAGGTTTGCTCGTGGGTGATCAGCGTCATATCCTCTTGGAACACGTTTGTAGTGTTCTCCACCAATCTTGAATCCAGGTTGAGCGAGTAAGCTTTCGATTATGCGAGCCAGATTTGTTCCTGATTTCTCATCGACAACTGCATCTCTATAGCTGTCGAGAGTGGGTTTAGCGAGCTTGTAAAGGCCTCCTAGTAGATGTCCCCCAGTTTCATCCATTCCAAAGAAAAATCCTGGATATTTTCCCTTCTCACCAATCCCCTCGCCAAACCTGATTCGAAGGCGAGTATTGTATGGCGTCTTGTCTTTACTGAAGCGAGTGTCTCGATGGATTCTTAATATTGATCCCCGTCCATTTGTACGTGTGTCATAAGTAAACCCAGCAGATATGGATTTTAGACGCTCACCAAAGGCCATTACAAATGCCTGAGCTGGTTTCAGGACATACTCCTGATAGTGGTCTTTTCGCTCATTAAACCAATCCCTGAAATTATTCTCCTTCAGCTCTGCGAAGAATCTTAGAGTTTCTTTCGGGAAACCAGTGAACTCAGGTATATCATCCATATTTTTCATCTCCATATTGTTATTCACTATCGTTAAATTGTTTATTTAATCTTCAGGTTTGAAGAGTTTATATCCATTCAGGGACGAATTCATCTTGATTGTGGAATTATGGATTCGGGTGAAACTATCCAAGACGCACCAATTCAGTGTTCATGGTGTATGCTTAGTATCGAAAAGAGTTTCAGACCCCCGTTGGCGAAAACTGGAGAACACTTCTGTTCTAGAAGCTGTTTTCTTGCAAAAAGATATGAGGAGCTACAAAATTCAACACTATTCTTACTAGCGTTCGCAATCATCTTTCCATTAGCTGTAATATTACCCTATCAGGGTGATAAGATACAATTACTTGGTGATTTCACAGGATTCTATATTATCTTTGTAATTGCGTTCTCAATTCTTATCTATCTGACATATAGAGCTCGATCTGTGAGACTGACACGACCAAATATCGCTCATATTGAGAAATAGAGAATTCTAGGTTTAAAATGATTAAACACATCACAAACCAGATATCAGAATGTAGTGATTAATCATCATTCGCTTTTTAGGAGATAGAAGATATGCCAATACGATTCATTGCTAGAACTTCCGAGTATGATAAGAAGCACCTAGGATTCTATGTACCAAAGTATGTGATGGATTTCTATTCCCTCAAACCGGGACGTTACAAAGGTGGTGTCAGTCTGTCGCATGGAGATGTCACAAGCTGTGGAATTAATCTAATTAAATACAGACATACTCTTAGAGGTAGACTACCGCCTAATGTTGGGAAAAAGAACGCCATATCAGAAGTGTGGATTTATCGCGATACTTGGATAGCCCCAAAGGAAAAATAGAACACATTTTTTGACTCAATAAAAACAAGAGAAGAGAGGCCCACTCGGGCACTCTCTTTAGATTATAACTATTAGAGGCGTTCCCTGACCAGAGTTTCAACAACTGTTGGGTCTGCTAGGGTTGTGACATCGCCAAGATCGTCAATCTGACCAGCTGCAATTCGCTTCAGAATCCGTCGCATGATCTTACCTGAGCGAGTCTTAGGTAGTGCATCAGCCCACTGAATCTTCTCAGGAGTTGCGATTGGACCCACATCTGCACGAACGTGGTTCTTCAGCTCGAGCTTAAGAGCGTCAGACTTCTCCACACCCATCTTCAGTGTAACGAAGACATAAATCGATTCACCTTTGATGTCATGGGGGAAGCCAACAACTGCACATTCTGCTACTGCAGGGTGCTTGACCAATGAGGACTCAATCTCAGCAGTACCGAGTCTGTGACCAGACACTTTTAGAACATCGTCGAGTCTGCCCATAACGAAGAAGTAACCATCCTCGTTGAAGCGTGAACCATCACCTGTGTAGTACATTGGTTCTCCATTTTCTGGGTTCTTGAATTGTACCCAGTAAGTATCAACGAATCGTTTGTGATCACCGTAGACTGTCCTCATGAGACCAGGCCAGGGTTTCTTCATACATAGATAGCCACCTTCATTCGCACCAACAGGAACACCATCTTCGGCAACTATTACTGGTTCAACACCAAAGTATGGGAATGTTGTGCTTCCAGGGATTGTTGCATTAGCTCCAGGTAGGGGTGTGAGAATGACCCCGCCAGTTTCTGTTTGCCAATAGGTATCAACTATTGGGCATTTACCCTTGCCAACAACATTGTAGTACCACATCCATGCCTCAGGGTTGATTGGTTCACCAACAGTACCGAGTAGATTAAGACTGGACATGTCATATTTCAAGACTGGTCCATCACCGAACCTCATGATTGCCCGAATTGCAGTGGGAGCCGTGTAGAACTGATTGACTTTCCATCTCTGGACCTCCAACCAGAAGCGCTCCATGTTTTCGGCGTTAGATTGCGGAGTTCCCTCAAACATAAGGGTTGTAGCTCCTGCTGAGAGAGGACCATACACAATATATGA
>JAEORG010000119.1 GCA_016841005.1 Candidatus Thorarchaeota archaeon
GAAAGAATCTGTTATTTGCACGACTGGAATTGAAAATTCTGAATCAATGGGTCCAAGACAAAAGAATCGAATAATCATTTTCTTGTTATGCATACTTCCCCCCATTCGTCTCCGAAGATGTTCAAGTCCTTCATCACGCTCTCTTTGCTCTAGATGGGGCCCTAGGGTTTCGCCCTTAGGGACAAGAAATTTTGTACTACCTATATCTCTCGCCTGATCGAAGAAACCATCAAAGTGAACTGAGTGTGTATCTATAGCTAGCTCAGTCTCTTCACCTCTAGCGATAGCATTTCTACGGATGTAGTCAATATCTTCCTGAGCATCGGTAGTGACATAGACTTTCATTGGCTCACAGAGTTCGACGGCTTTTGCAACAAATCTGTGAACGTCTCTATTGGGAATTGCGAGCAGTTTTGCAAGACCAACTGGGCTTAGGTATTTCTCAAGTGTCGAGATTACATCTTTCACAGATTGTCCTCCGGTTCAGTCAGATACTTGTGCGCTCCCTGTACAAACTCAATTTAATTTAATGGTCAGAGGCAAATCAATATCTCACGCTAAGAAGGATTTTATGGCTTCAGAAAGACATTCTATCAGTGGTAGTAAAAGAGGTTATGTCCTATTGTTTCATGAAAATGATCCAGTGTTCAATGAAGACGTTCAAGAAAAATTGGCAAACGAAATCATGAATTCTCCTGACTGCAAAATCTATGGAGTCAGTAGATTCAGTGATAAATATCTAAAGTCTGTGGGAATTCTTACACTCGTTTTCGGGAGTATAATACTCATACTTGCACTGTTGTTCTGGACCCAAACTCTTTCAATCATAATTCTTGCATTCGACATCACTACAATCACAATTGTGAGCCTAGTAGTTTCGTACTTACGACATGCTCACAAATACTTCAAGATATTTGTGAGTGAAATGGGAATTGCGAAAGATACAGAATGGTATGGTGGCGCATTTCCTTGGGAGAAAATCGAATTCATTGAAGTCAAGTATAAGCGTGATGAGATTGATTTCATTCTCTTTCGGGCAGGTTTGAAAAAAATGGGTTACCGAAGCTCCCATCTCGCAAATAGGTTAACTCTAGATATAATAAGTGAGTACATCGGGGGAATTCAGAATTGGAAAGTAGTCAATGATTTCGGAGAGGCCTCTGAAATGGTTGATAGTGATGTCTACTATATGAATCCAGAAATGGATCAAACTGAAGGTGAGAAAAGGCTTGAAGACATCATTGTCATGGAATGGATTGGTGAACAGGATTTTGATGCGTACAAAACGCACGAACAAACCAGCAACATGTCTGATGAAGATCTCTATGTATTGATTCAAGATGATCCGCGATGCGAATGTTTGAGTGATTCTGGAAACCTTGCCAGATTCGCTATTAAAAGCAAATACGTACTCTTCGTTATTATTGTATCCTTTGGAGGTTCTATTGCTGGATTGTTCCTCGTATCATATACTGGAATAATCTTCAGTAGTATTGCGATTATGTATGCACTGATATTTTATGGGCTATGCAAAGGAGATGAAAAGCTTGTTATGAGTCCAATAGGAATAGCTAGATTCACCTATGGAAGTCCTGAAGCTCTTGAGTGGCAACATGTCGAGTATGTTGATCTACAATTCGAAGAAGGAAAACTTGTTCAGCTTGAGTTTTTTGGAAATCAGAGAAGGATATATTGCCCCAGCCATAGGTACAAAGATAAATTCACAATGAATATGATTCAAGCATATCTTCCTCATCTTGACAGCTGGGAGAAGAAAACTAGAAATCATTGGGGTCCTAATCATTATCGGCTTGTTCGTCCTAAAGAATAGATATTTCCTTCGCTAATCATAGAGTCCAAATGCATGGCTGTGCAGGTCGGCTAAGGTAAGACTCAAATGTAAGACACTCGCGCAAGCATCGTGTAGCTCAATTGAGCTGTAACAATAGATGAGTTCATGCAGACGGATGGTGTATATACTTGGCACTCAAGGAGTTCACATACGAAGTTCCGAAGATTGATCGGGGCTACGCGAATCAGACCCTTTACGTTAACCTCTCGGATAATACAATCAAGATTAAACCAGTCGATCAGAGAATGAAGGAAACCTTCACTGGAGGCAAAGGATTCGATCTCTGGCTTATGTGGAATAGTCTTCCAAAAGACAAAATTGTGAAATGGAATGACCCAGAGAATGAGATCTGTATTGCCACAGGTCCTCTAGGTGGAGTCACACAATACCCTGGTGCAGGGAAGAGCATCGTCACCTCAATCTCACCGATGACTGGAATTCCAATTGACTCTAATGTCGGAGGATATGTTGGTCCTAACTTGAAATTCTCTGGTTTTGATGCTTTAGAGATTCAAGGTAAGGCAACCAAGGAAGTCTATCTTCTGATTGATGGAGACCATGGTAAGGTCGAGATTCACGATGCATCAGACCTTCCAAACACAGCATATGAAATCACCAGAATAATCACAAACAAGTATACTGAGATGGAAGGTAGAGATATGGCAGTTGCCACGTCTGGACCTGGTGCTGAGCATGCTTGGATGGGATGCCTCAATTTTTCCTGGTGGGACATGCGTCGAAATGTACCAAGATACAAACAGGCTGGACGCGGTGGAATTGGAACTGTTTTCAGAAATAAGAAACTCAAAGCTA
>JAEORG010000120.1 GCA_016841005.1 Candidatus Thorarchaeota archaeon
GTACTATCAGACCTCCTTAGAAATATTGAAACTAATCCCTTAAGGGCATTGTCTCAAAGCCTAAGCCAAGGTCGTCCGCCGTGCGAAAATGACCCAAGCAATAAGTATGAGCGCAAGGGATAATTCCAAGATAACTATGATATCACCTGTAAATTCAGCAAGTGCTACACCCTTGAATGCAGTGTCAGCCATCATTACTCGCCCAAGATTCAACGGGTAGTAATCATCAATGAGTCCTACATCCATAAAGCCCGTTCCAACGATTACACTCGCAAAAAGAAGGAAAAGAAATGATTGATTTGCTTGAAGCCGGGTCGTGACAAGAGTAGAAATCAATACCCCAAGAGCGGAACCAGAGAGTGACATAAGTGCCAAGACTATGTTCATCGTGAGGTATTGAGCCCAAACATCAATGCTGAAGAGTACCTGCCAAAGTATGAGTAAGAATTGAGCCTGTAGCATCCCAACAACGAAGTAAGCACAAACCTTTGCAAGGATAGCTTCCATTTTACTTGCTGGAGTCAGAAGCATTCTGTTCAGTGGAATGTCACCCACTATGGCTTGAGCCGCGGTTGCCGCCACAGCAATGAATACTGCGAAGACGATCATAAACACCCCAAATGTTGCTTCAAATCCGCCTGATCCTGGAGGTTGGAATTCTGAAATCATGTCAGTATCGATCTCACCTTTTACCCATCCATGGTCATAACGAAAGAGTTGAACTACTCTGTTAAAGGTTGAAAATACACTTGATTGACTCTCGAAATCTGTACTACTGATGTGAATGCTTACAAAAGCAGGAATATCCCCTGTAATATTCCCCTCAAATCCATATGGAATAACAGCATAGGCTTGTACTCTGTCAAAGTACAAGGCATCTAACGCATCTACTTCGGATTCGAATATTGTAACAATGAAGTCGGGACTGTTTGTAAGATACGAAGTGAAGTTCTCTGATAGATCCTCTCCAGGAAAAGTGTTCGTTGGGTCAATATCTACCACACCCAATCGAATTGCATCTTCATTCTTTCCAGTTTCAGGTGAGATGCCAATAGCGCTTTGGTGGGTAGCAGCAAACATCGTTGCCATAATCATTGTTGGTAGGATGAAAACAAGAAGGAGCGCAAACTTGTCATTCTGGATCAGTCTAAGTTCCTTCAGGAACATTGACCAGATGCGCCACATTTTTGTGTTCTTCTTCTTCCCTACCTTAGACACACCATTTCACCTGACTCATCAGTCTGGTTCTTTCACTAGTCCCCTTTTATGGGTTTTCTGCTGGTCTCAATCATTGAGTAGACCTAAGACTTCAGCACACATTAATAGGTATAGAATCATTGTGCCTGAGGTTTCCCATTGCTGCGCATGTTCTTGGACTTGCTTTGCGGTCATCCGTTGACCCTGATTATATAGACTCCCCAATATCTTCTGGATTACAAGGTCGCTATATGCAAAAACATTGAAGTTGCCCAAACCAGCCAATGATAGAACTTTAACGGTCCATTTACCAATCCCTCTAATTGGTATCAATGCTGCAAGAACTTCCTCATAAGGAGCCCCAACAAAAGAGTCGATATCTAGGGAACTCTCAGCCACAAGACTTGCCGCAATGTGGATATATTCAGCTTTGTAGCCAAAACCAAATTTCTTCAAACCATCCAAACTCATCTTTGAAATCGTGTTCGCATCTGGAAAAGAATACCACTCTTGATTTCTGAATATTATAGGTTTAGTAAGTCCAAGAATCATCCGCTTTGTGAACACATTGGCAGCTTTATAGGAAACCTGTTGTTGAATGATTGTCTTGATTAACGCTTCATAGGGTGTAGGTGACATATAGGGCCGAATGCCTGCCACCTTAGGCACAAGATGAGCAATGATTGGATCATTTTTCATCTGATGCAATGCATCGTCTATTGCAGTCTTGAGACCAAGAGTTCTTTCAACCAACAAATATTGGTCTCGTTTGCTGATGTCACAATCGGAAGATGTCACTCTAAGTGATTCACCAACAGAGGCTTGTTCAATAATGAGTGCCACTTGCTGATCATTCAAATTGTAGACTCGTCCAAAATATCCATCTCCGGTGCGTTCGGGGACTGGTTGGATATCGGGATATATCCAAGAGTGAACCGAAGAAAGTAAGTCGTAGCCACTAGGAACTTTGACGCGGAATTTCATCCTAATCACTCTTAGAAAGATGACAGCATCCGCCAAAAGTAAACCTAGCAGACGCCTTTTTTTATTGAGTTAGTATTGCTTATCAGATTGATTCTGATTTTACTCCTTATCCTTTTTGAAAGGGTTGCCTTTGAATGGATTCTTTGGAGCGTGCAATTTAATCTTGAAAGATTTCTTCTCACTGGTTGATTTTTTTTCTTCGCTCAATTATTCTTCCTCTCAAACCACTAAGTGGCCTTGATGTCGTGGGGTACTTTTCTATTTGAATCTATCATTTATCACAGAACTGAGCATCAGGATTATAACAATACAACTTGAAGAGAAACAGGAACAGTGATGGAGAAAAAATCAAGTTCCTTGCTGGATGCACCAATTGTGAGATTCTTTTTGATGATTCTTGCCACCGTCATGCTGAATTTTGGATTGTTCTTTATTCTAAACTTCTTGGCACCTCTAGTAGCAGGATTAATCGTAGGATTCTTAGTAGCTAAAATGAGAGATGGTGTAGTAATTGGTTTCTTAGGGAATGTTTTCAGTTATTCCATTATATTTGTTATATCTCAGTGGTTTCTAGGATTTGTTGATGCTCCGCTTGATGTTGTTATAGCAGTTCTAATAATGGGTGCATTAGGAGCAGTTGGAGGCTTAACAGGGTCTGTCATCTCCAAGAAGACTCGTGGCTAATTCATGTATCTACAACTAGTCTTCCAGGAGTAAAGTTAGCATTTGGGCCTACTGTAGAGCTTCTTAATGGATTACCAAACAACATCCATTCAGCTATTGAAACAGCCTTATCATTTGTCAAACTAGTTGTTTCTCCTTTTCGTACGCGTTCTAGTTCTGCCAAGACCTTTGGTTCGAGATTCTCTGCAAGCGTCTTGTCAACAGCTAATTTTACTTGGCCAATGAGTTCATAGGAATCTAGAAGATCAAGAAAACCAAAATTCCAACCATCGCAATATGCACAAGTTCCCCAATCGTCGAAAGCTTCAGTATTATTCATTGTATCGAGGGTTGCGCCAATCTAAGAAGCTCCTGAGCTCAGCAACGCTTTTAGAAGTGGTCCCTCCTGAGCAGTACTACAAGCCTCTGAATACACAACTGGATAGCCCTCAAATCTAATTGCTGACGCTTGGTCATGACTTAGAATGATGGAGTTGTGAGTAGCCCATTTATCGGGAGTTCCATGGATTCTTGCAGTGAATACCCCATCAGAGAATTGAAGTATGAATTCACTGACTGAGAGTAATTTAACTTCATCATTCGTAAATCGGTCTAGTACTTCTACATCGAAACCGAGTTTAGCTAGAGCCTGAACATGTCTATCGGATCTAGTGGGTTGACTATCAAAAACAATTGCAATATTACTATCCACAATAAAGGGATCCATATGATAGAGTACAGTTGCAGGGGGTCCGAAGATACGACCAAATGGAAAGTCCGGGATACCATCACCATCAAGATCTTGAATAAACCAATCAGTGAATGCATAAGCGTTGTCGTATGATATCTGTGTTGATGGGAGCTCCTTGTTTGACCCTATTAGGAGTACACCTTTGTGATAGCCGGGGTCATAATTCTCTCTGATGGTCTTCTGGGTAAGCACCCATGAACGACCTTTTTCTACAATGAAGTCAGCTCCAATTTCCTTGGCTTTGTTCTCATACTGGA
>JAEORG010000121.1 GCA_016841005.1 Candidatus Thorarchaeota archaeon
TACGCCTGTCATCCATGCGCATACTGCACAGATCGCTTGCCGTTTCGAAGAACTGCAGAAGAAGCTTGATCAGAGAAGTGGTCAGGTGATTGAGGAGAACCCAGACTTCGTCAAGAAGGGTGAGTCAATGATTGCTAAGCTTGTACCATTGAAGCCAATGGTCATTGAAACCTACAAAGAGCTTCCACAGCTTGGTCGCTTTGCAGTCCGTGACATGGGTATGACAGTCGCTGTTGGTGTTGTACTCTCAGTAACGCCAAGGAAATAGTTTCTAATCAATTCTGGAGCCTACGGGCTCCTTTCTACTCTTTTTTTATTTTGATATTCAAGTAATAGTGTTGATTAGGGGGAATAGTATAATGAAAGTCCAACTATATCAGAGGGTCAGCTACATTGACAATTACCAGGACAAGACTTGCGGTAGTATACACTGGTCAAGATTGTTTCCTGATTTTGATATTTTTCGACCAGTTTGTTGGGCTTGGATTTTCTGGTCTTTTTGGGATTGTTGAAATATTACTTGCTGTTTTTCCATCATTCTTAGCAAATTCATTAGTCAGTAGCGAAAAATCAACTAAGCGACTAATTGTCATTTGGTCTATCATCTCGATGATTGCAGCTGGTATTTGTATGTACGAAGGAACCGTTCTTGGATATGGAATTCTTAGAACATGGTGGTCGTTTGTCTACATCATACCTGCCTGTGTGGGCTTATACTATGCTGGACGCCTTAAAAAATTGTAAAACTTACGAAATCTCCTCTTCGGAGCAATCTCAGTATCTCGTTACAGAAAATTAAACGGTACACGATTTACTCATATGGGTATTTCAGAGAATCATTCTTGCCATCATGATTCAATACTAAATTAACCACTATTGAGGAGTCTATAAAACTGCCGCAAGCCGATTTTCAGCACCCAAATCTATCTATTCTGGATTTAGTGAACCAAGGCATTGTCATTATAGACCCACGCGGAAGAATACGGGAATCAAACAGAGCATTTCTTGATATGATTGAGCTAGTCCGAACTTCAGTTGTCAGTAGGAATATCGAGCATTTTGTATATGATGAAGATCTTGAGAAACTCCAAAAAACCATAAAGACATGTAAAACGGATCAGGCAGCACAAGTTGATATTCGATGGCGATGCAAAGACCTGTCAAAATGTAAAACAACTGTAACCGTAGCGATGGTGCCCGATGGTCAATATATGCTCATGATTCGGCCGCTTATTGAAGAGAAAGAAGATGAATTAGAGGTACAGTATCAGAAGCTCCTGAACCAAGCTCAAGTAGGAGTTATGATTTGGCAAGTATACCCTGTAAGAATCTCTTATGCAAATCCAAGAATGTGTGACTTACTCGGGTACACCGAAAAAGAACTTCTCTCTCTTAAGGATGAAGAAGCATTTTCCGTAATCCATCCTGAAGATCGAGCAATCGTGTCTAGTAGGTTTAAGGAGAGATTGGATGGGGCAGATGTACAGAGAGTCTATGAAACTCGGGGATTGAGAAAGGATGGAGAAGCGATATGGCTTCAGGTTGCTGCTAGTTTCATAACCTATCGGGGAGAACCCGCATCTCTGACAACTATTCTCGATATTACGGATCAAGTACTTGCACGTATTGAACTGCAGAATTCTGAGGAAAAGTATCGAACTCTTGTAGAAAATATTCAAGATGGTGTATTTGTTATCCAAGATGAACGCATGGTATACGTAAATGATGCACTTGCAGAAATGCTCGGAACAACCCGAAAAGAGATGGAAGGCACGAAATTCCAAGAACACATCGCTCCAGAAGACTTGAAACTTGTCGAGGAACGCTATTTTCGAAGACAACGGGGAGATAATGTACCAACAGAGTATGAATTCAGACTTTTACATAAAGATGGTCGTCGAATAGTCGTCAATCTCAATATAGGTATCACATCATATATGGAAAAAATAGCGAGCATTGGGACACTGAAGAACGTAACTGTCAGGCGAGAGGCTGAAGCTCGACAACGAGCCGCTGCAGAGGCAGCAATGCTCTATCTGGATGTCATGGGGCATGATATCCGAAACCAATTACAGGGTATTCTAATTGGAGCTGAATTATTGGTTTCTGAGAATCGGTCAAATACAGCAGTCAATTCTATTATAGAATCGACTAAGGCGTGCCAGAAGCTTATTTCGGATACATATGCCACTGAGAGCCTTCTATTTTCTACCCTTGAAGAAACCAATCTGGTGCCTGCTATTAAATCTGAGATTGCACAGTTGAAAGAAATCTATCGAGACGTTATTGTAGATGATAATCTAATCGAAAATCCTGTAACGATCATGGCTGATTTGCATCTTCGCTATCTTATCCATACTATATTGGAGAATGCTGTTCTTCATAACCCGAATGAAATAAAGCGGGTATGGGTCAATCTCGAAGAGCGTCGTGGAGAATATATCCTAACAATTGCAGATAATGGGAATGGATTAGACGAGCTTCGTAAAACCCATTTGTTCGATAAAGGTCGTCGATTTGGAGGAGTTGGTGTCCACCAAGCACGAGGTATAATGGATAAGTACTCAGGTACGATTTCTGTTGAGGATAGAGTGCAAGGCATCTTCTCTGAAGGTCTTAAATTCATCCTCAAATTTCCAAAACTATGAAACTGTGATATACCCCAGTCATCCAAGCATTGACTGAACAACTTCTAGGGCCTTTTTATTCTCCTCCCACTTGAGAAGTCCATGTGCCTCATCATATGTACACCATTTCCAATCAGTGTGTTCAATTGGGTCTATTACAGGAATACTATCCTCCGGAACTCTCGCTAAGAAGACATACTCTGGAATTGCTTTGACATCAGGGGCATATACACTACCTTTTACATCACTAACATCAATCTCGTAATTGTAATCGATTTTGAAGACAATCTCTGGGACAAATCCTGTTTCCTCCAAGATTTCCCTCTTTGCTGCCTCAAGGATATTCTCATTCTTCTCAGGAGCTCCAGTCACTCCTTGCCAAAATCCTCCCCTATCTTCTACTCTTTTGAGGAGGAGATATTCCCAAGCATCTTCTCTAAATCGGACAGGGTAGACTAGTACTTGGATTGGAACTCTGTTCATTTTTATAACCCAAAATCATTTCGTAGGTTTAACCTCTCCCACCGAGTCCTGGTCCCGTCTTCATGACCAACAGGGCATCTCCTTCCATCATATTCGGAGCAATTATTGATATCAACCCTATAATAATGAGGAAGACTCCAAAAATGATGCCAACACCAAGATAATTCTCCCAAGGAGTTGGTACGTATGTCGTTCCTGAAAAAGCAGCTACAGCAGCTGGCAAGACTCCTAGCAAGATAGAAGCCACTGTGATAATCAGCCCGAGAATTATTGCATACTTTCCTCGCTTACGCCTCTTGAGATTGTCTAGTCGTTTCTTTTCTAAGTCTGGAAACAGTGCTTCGCTTGTCATGCCCTTTCAGTATCACTTTCTCACAAAATGAGATAAAGGTTCCACATTTGGTATGTATATCAAGAGTATTAGATGAACAGATTGCTTGGTAGAATCCCAACTACCCTCTAGGATCAAAGGGTCCCATTTTCCAAATCCAGAGATTATCCCCCTCCATCATATTTGGGGCAATCCTCGAAATTATACCTGCAATAATTAAAAAGATACCAAAGAAGACACCCACTCCCACATAGTTATCCCATTGGGTTGGCACGTATACTGTTCCTGTGAATGCAGCTACAGCTACTGGAAAAACACCGAGAATTAGCGAAGTGACTATGACTACTATACCTCCTAGTATCAGGTATTTTCCCATTCTACGTCTTTTGAGATAGCCCTGCCATCTTTTCTCTAACTCTGGGTTAGGACTGTCTTCGTTCACTCATTCGTTCCTTCGATGCATACTTCGTGTGAATCGAGATAAGACTTGCTTTTAATGAAGACACCGATTGGCAGAGAAACAATCTGTTAATATCTTACTCAACTTATCATCCTGTATGACTGATTTACTAAATCATATAATCAAATATTGGCAGTGGGCTGATAAATCGGCTTGGAAGATTGTGAAAGGTCTTACCGATGAGGAATTCAATCGTAACTTTGGCGACTTTGACAACAGCCTGCGAACAAGATACACGCACCTTGCAGAAGATAGCTGGGAATGGTATGCCGATTGGACAGGAGCAGATGTTTCAGAAGAACCTGATTTTGATGCTATGACAAGAGAGGAATTGTTTGATTTTATTTCAGACTATAACAAGAAGTGGGAAGACTTGCTTGTTACTGACAGTGGAAAGACTATCAGAGTAGGAGAAGGAGATATAATGGTCACCATAACCCTTCCTCAGATTCTTTTTCACATGAACAACCATGCCACCTACCACCGAGGACAGATCATGCTTTCACTCCGTCTATTAGGCAAAGATACTCAGATGACAGATTATGTACCATTTAGAATAAAGACTGGTACAGATTGACCTCTATCAGAGTATATATGACATCAAAATCAGCTTCATAATTGAATCACATTGAATGAAGAATCCTACGAAACCAGAAACTCGAATCGTCTTACTGTAATTTTCCTACTTTTATTGCTGGGATCTCCAGGATCTCTCCTGATTTATGCTGCATATACTAATTTCACGCCTTTGCTACTTATTCTAATCATACCTCTTACCCTCGTGTTTTCATATGGATTCATCGTCTTTGTTAGAAGAAAACAAGCTCGAAAGTAGAAGGAATATTAACATCAAGATGCAAGACATAATTGTGCAATCCAATGAACGAAAGAAGCTATCAATATCCCGATGATGCAGTACCAGAACCCAAAAAGAGATCGCTTTGGGTCATAATTATTACAATAATTGCAATTGGACTCCTTTTTCCAGTACTTATCTTCACATCATCCTTTGATATAATTCCTGATTTCTTCTTTGGACTACCATTAGATTCAGTAACTCTGTCAATCCTCATCTTCGTTCCTATGCTCTGTTTATTGCTAATAGTCGGGTGTGGTTACAATGCACCTCTGACTCCTGAAGAGAAAAAAGAAGACGCTGAAATCTTTGAGTCAATGCGTCTTCATGCCGCTCCTGCAGAACATATAGAAGGATTGGACCGTTATCGATGCTCTGTATGCAAGATGTCTTTTGAACTGGATAACGCCGAACAAGTTGATGAGAAGGTCATTCTCTGCCCATTATGCGGAGCAAGGTTATTCCTAGGATAACTTGTCCTACACCATGATTAGTGGGAGTTCTATTCTTCATCATCATCTCTAGAATATGCCTTGTACGTTTCAGTCTTCTCTCGCTCAGTCTTCCCTCCGACCGGGAATGGACCAGCAGCATCTCTCACACCAGGCATGTAGGAGGAATCCCATCCTCTTATTCCACCATAACCATCTACGGTCTTGTCACTTGGTCTAGATCTTGTCATTCTTGATACTCTGCCTGATTGAGGTGCACGACCAAAAGAGCAGGCTGCACAGAGCATGATTACTGCAAATACAATTACGAACCCTATTACCTCGAAAATCTGCATTTTCCTCAACCAATTATTGTCTTGAATCGATATAGGGTTTTGCAGAGAAATAATATCATAATGGACTAGGAAATCTCATAATTTGTGGTTTGTTGGTAAGGAAAGTTTAAGTAAATCACCCATCGCCAAAAGATTAATTGTCCCCTATAGTGTAAATGAATGAATTCAGAAGGCGTTATTATCGGATGCTAAAACGAGATATTTTCAATGATCGGCTCAAACTCTATTCACTTGCTGGAATCATTGGTATGGCATCTGGCCTAACTGCAGTTCTATTCAGATGGTTAATACTCGGTATGGCTTTCGTTTTTTATCAAATTCCTAAGACTCTTGGTCCATGGTCTTGGCTCTTTGTCCCAGCCTTTGGAGGTATATTTGTTTCAATAATTGTCATGAAATACTCTCCTGAAGCAAAAGGGCATGGAGTACCTGAAGTGATGGCTTCCTATGCAACAGAAGGAGGAAAAATGCGAATGCGAGTACCTATATTGAAGAGCCTTGCATCTGCATTGTGTATTGGATCCGGAGGCTCATGTGGACGTGAAGGTCCTATTGCTCAAATAGGAGCTGGATTAGCTTCCGCAATTTCAGGAATTATGAAACTTGACAGGAAACACACAAAGGCTCTTGTTGTATGCGGTCTTTCTTCAGGAATCGCAGCAACATTCAATGCGCCTCTGGGAGGTACACTATTTGGGATAGAAATAGTTGCAGGTGGAATTATTGGTTTTTCAATCATACCTGTCATACTTTCATCAGTCATTGCTACTTCAGTTTCAATTAGTCTCTTGGGCTCTGAAGTATCATTCACAGCACCACAATTTTTCCTGTCCAATCCAGTTGAACTTATCTTTTATCTCATACTTGGTCTATTATTGGGACTAGCTTCTGTTGTCTGGAATCGAGGATTCTATAAAATCGAAGATCTCTTTGAACATCTACCCACTTCTAAATACCTTTTACCAGTGATAGGAGGATTACTCACTGGAGCTCTTCTTGTTCTGACACTTTATCTAGAATCCGCATTTCAATATTCAGGAGCATTTCAAGATGGTGACCTTCCTTTTCCAGCAATTGGAAGCATTAACTATGCATTCACTGATGCAATTCTGTTTGGCACAGTAGGACTGCTTACATTAGGAATTTTTGGAATATTGAAAGGACTTGCCACATCTTTTACACTCGGTTCAGGAGGCTCAGGTGGGGTCTTTGCACCCACGCTGACTATGGGGGCAGCCTTTGGCGGAGCTTTTGGACTTATTTGCTCGATTCTTTTCCCTTGGGCGGTTCCATATCCCATGGCATTTGCACTAGTGGGAATGGCTGCATTATTTGCAGGATCCGCAAGAGCTCCTATTACATGTATTGTGATACTCATGGAGATGACAAGGGATTATTCCATGATTCTTCCACTAATGATTGCAGTGTCATCATCGTTTTTGATCTCCTCAATGCTAGACGACGAGAGTATCTATACATTGAAACTCTCCCGAAAGGGAATTCATATTTTACAAGGAACACACATTGGAGTACTGAAGACAATTCCTATATCTGAGATTATGACGACCCATCCAACAGTGCTGAAGCCCGAAATGACTCAGGATGAAGTAATACAAATCATTGATCATACACATCACACGAAATTTCCTGTGGTTGATGCAGAAGACAATATTGTTGGAACACTGATAACAGAAGATCTATTCAAAGATCTTGACCCAGAGGGCCCACAACCTGTTGTTGGGGTTCTCATGAATAGGAACTTTCTCCATCTATCTCCAGGGTGTAAAATGGACAGTGCCCTTCATGCTATGATGGAGCAAGATGAAGGTCATGCAGTCATTGTGGACCCCATAAATCCCAATAAGATGATTGGATTTGTTACGAAAGCAGATGTGTTGAGGGCATATGAATTGGCAATCTTTAGACTTCAACAACAAGGACATGAGATAGAACCCATTAGTCCTGCCGACATTGTTGATGTTGTCTGACCACATTTTTCTACCAATTGTAGACAAATCGTTATTTCGACTACCTAATGGTTTATTTTCCCTCAAGGCCCTACCATAACTATGATTGAAGTCTATCTGTATGGAAATCTCAAGGAAATTGCTGAGAAAAAGTTGGGCGAAGTCACCGCTATCATGACATTCGATTTCGTTGAGGGCGAGAGATTTCAAGACTGTCTGAACCGTTTAGGTCTAGAGATGACCGATGTGGGTAATTGTTATATCAATAGGATTCTCGCGAATCCCGATGATATAATCCAAGACCGAGATAGCCTAGAGCTCAACCCTATCGAAAAGAATCCACTCTGATAGGAAAAAAGTGGCGCTCAGGGAGAGATTTGAACTCTCGAGTGCAAAGCACACTGGATGTTTGCAGGATTGCCAAGTGCAACCTATAGCAATCCAGCTCCATATTGCCCCGCATCCGCCCAAGAACGAACACGTCCA
>JAEORG010000122.1 GCA_016841005.1 Candidatus Thorarchaeota archaeon
GTGTCTTCTTCGCCAAGATGGCTTGCCAAGGAGTCCTTGACTTCTTCCTTTTTTTCGCCATATACTGTGATAAAGAGGTCAGCTTCAAGTTCCTTATTTTCTTCAGACGCGGATATCTCCATTACCTCCAATTAACCAACGTAGACTCAATCGGCATAATACAATATAATTCTTGTCAGAAACCAGATAGGCTCAACATCTTTATGGGACAAGAACACGCTTTATCCTATGTCCGATGTTTTTGGTATGATAATGCGAGATGCTCATAAAGGAGAACTAGTTGAATACAAAATGATACGTGATGATGGATTCATAACTGAATCTAACGGAGCAGCATATCTAGCAGATGTTTCTGAATGGGATCACGCAGAGCGATTAGCTATTCGAGAGGTTGAGGGACCGGTTCTTGACATTGGTTGCGGTGCTGGAAGAGTAGGTCTTTACCTACAAAGGAAAGGAATCAGTTATACTGGTATAGATCTTTCACCTCTAGCAATTGAAACATGTAAACTACAAGGGCTTAATGAAGTTCATATGATGTCTGCTAACTCATTAGATCTTGATAGGAGTGACTTTAGGTCAGTGGTTATGTTTGGTAACAACTTTGGGCTTCTTGGAGAGGTGGATGGTACAGTTGGGATGCTAAAAGTGTTGTATAATCTGACTCTGCCTGAAGCGAAGATATTCGCAGGGTCTAGAGATGTCCGTCATACTAACGTACCAGAACATTTGGCATATCACAGACGTAATCGTGAAAGAAACTGGCCAATTGGTAAAGTTACTCTTAAGATAGAATATCAAGGAATCGAATCGGATTGGTGGAATTTCCTGATGGTCATCCCAGATGAAATGGACGCAATAGCTAGAAAAGCAGGATGGTATCTTGAGAAGACTATTGGAAAACCCAACTACTATGTTGGTGTACTAAGGAAGGTTTGAGATTGGCGATATACGCATTGGGAGAAAAGGTTCCAGACATTGCAAAGAGCGCGTATATTCACCCACAGGCATCAGTAATTGGGGATGTCAAGATTGGGGAACGCGTTTTTGTAGCACCAATGGCATCTATACGAGGCGACATTGGAAGTATTGAGATTGGAGATGAATCCAATGTACAAGATGGAGCAGTAATTCATTCTACAGAGGTCCATGATACTATTCTTGGAAAAAGAGTGAATGTTGGACATAATGCATCGATTCATGCAAATATTCTCCATGATTATGTTGCTATTGGAATGGGTGCAGTGGTGATGCTTGAATGCATCGTTGCAGAAGGTGCACTGATTGCAAACTCAGCATTACTTCATCCTAAAACTAA
The DNA here is from genome assembly GCA_016841005.1 of Candidatus Thorarchaeota archaeon. The sequence goes on from JAEORG010000122.1 coordinate 1,319, forward strand.
GACGGAACCATACAAAATCTATGCAGGAGTTCCAGCGAAGTATATCAGAGACCTCCAACCAGATGATCCTGCAAGGAAAGCTATTGAGAGATATGTTCAGACCTATGTTGGTAACACTACAAGATATCCAGAAGGATTACGAAAATTAGATTGATTTCTTCTCATCCAGTAGTGATAGTATGATCCTCTGAATTGAATCTATGAGTTCCTGTTCTTCACGAGTCTCATACCAATATCCATCAAGAGGATTGATTTTCAGATTGAAAGAAACGAACTCCTTAGTGGCGATGTTAATTTTTGCAGACACTTCCGTTTTCAGTAGATTAATAGATGGAACAGCCGCTAGTGCTGGTGTAAGCGGAATAATTCCGATATACAAGAGGGATGCTACAACCATAATGAGTTCAGCAATTTCTGTAGAATCTAATATCGAATTGTATACAACAAACCAAGCAAGAAGAATAGGAACAGCCGCACCAAGTAAAGCTTGCAACAATATTTTCCATGAAACTCCGCCCCGTCTGAATGAAAACACAATCTGATTGTCCACTTGCTCTGTTTCTATTTTTCTATATCTGAATCTGGTTGTGATAAGCGACATTATGCTGTAGAAGATAATTATCAAAGTAGCAGTTAGCATATCGAGGGTAACTCTGAGAAGCCAAATTGAAAAAATTGAGATTGATACTAGCACTGCAAGATAAGGCCAATACGAATAAACAGGATCAAAGAAAAATAGAGCGACTTCCTTTGTTTGTTGATCCGACTCTCGTGTTTCATTTTGTTCAGACATACCCTTTTCGAATAACAATCCCTTGATATAAGATTCTAATCTCAAGAGGAGAGCTTATAGCACTGAAAGATTACAGAAAAGTTGAGTGTGTTTTCAATGTCAAAGAAATCCTTTAGCTATTATTGCTATGTATGTGGTCATAGAAATCATATCGACCCTGAAGTTCCGAAGGCTCCAAAAATGATGAAACATCTCGTGGAGTGTTCAAACTGCCAGGACCAAACACACATTCTAGTCACATCTTGTCCAAATTGTGATGAGGGAGTAAAATACTTCCTCTCAGACCTTGATTTTCCAGAAGAGGTAAGACACCTCTCTCAAGCATACGTCGATATCATTCAGGGAATCAAGAATAGTCTTGCAGAGTATATTGAAGAATTTGAAGTATCTTTACCAAAGCGGTGGTCAGTTTCGCTTGAATGTACCTGTGGAAATTCATACATTGCTGAGATTCCTTTACCATCGACACTAACGTGATGATAATCTGTAATCTATATTTATCGTAAACTCGAATTGCTAATTGCAGGATATTCTAGTTGTGATGATTGAGATTCCTTACTCTTTGATATTAATTGTATAATTCAAGTGAACAGGACACTTCATAGAGTTGGCAACCAGACAGTATTGGTGTGAGCGTTCAGCTACTTTCTCCATCTTCTGCACAAGTGAGTCGTCAGCTACAAGAATATTCACATCTAGAGTAATCTGATCAAATTCCCAACCATATTCACCCTTTGCTAATGTTCCGGTTCCTTTGACGGAGAAATCTAGAAACTCAACATGGAATCGTTTAGCGACTCCATGCATACTTACACCATAACAGGTAACAGCAGATGCGAGAAACAAATCTTCAGGAGAGAATTTATCTACAGGTGCATCTGGCCAAAAGTCAAGTGGAGTTGCAATTTCAAGTGTAGGTTTATTCTTTACCTCCAATGTTACTATTTTCTCTTTGACCCACTTACTATTCATTTCATACCTATGTTCTTCGTCGGTCATACTATCATCGTTAAAACGTTTTCAGATTATCTAAAAATGGCTTCTGTTGTGGCTATTTTCCAAACCATTCTGTGCCTTTAAAACACGCCAAATACGAAAGTACGGTTAACTCAAAGGTAGTGCTTATTAGGAAGTTAGTGTATTCTAAAAATAGGTAGTCAGGTGGCTAGTGGGGCAAAACTACTTCTGTAACATGCCCTCATAACTCCCCCCTCCTACCAGTTTGGCCTTACTGGCACTGGCTACCAACTACTTCTGAAATAAATAGGGGAGATTAAAAATAAGAGAAAGCTAGCCGCATCTTGACCGCGGCCAGCTAAGAGTTTATTCTGATTTCTTCTTCAATTGTCTGAGGGCTTCTTTTACATCCTCTTCGCTAACTGCTTCCTCAGCCATTTCAAATTCACCAGCGGCTGAAGGAGCGCCAGATGGTGCAGCACGTATTGCCCGTTTTGTTACACCTTTTGACCTGATCTTAGCATAGAGTGATTGCACTTTCTCTTCAGTCAAGTCCTCATCAGTGAATTCATCCATATTGACACCAAGCTCTTCGAGTATTTCCTTCTGAATTGCAATCTTGTCAATCTCTTCTGTTGCGATTCCTGTAATAAGCTTGACAAGCTCTTCAGCCTTAGTCAATGGGAAGAAAATACCTTCAGTTTCCTTCGCAATCTTCTCGAAGGTCTTTACAGCTTTTTCATAGTTCGCTATTTCAGGGTAGCATCCAACCATGTGGTAGACAATTCCTTTCTCATACGCAACCTTAGCTTCTTTGTCCCACTTTGCTCCGTCAGGGGTGCCTTTCGGCCATCTATCTCCGGATTCTACACCGTGAGGTGGCGCATCCGCAACTAGGACAACAACTTTGGCGGCATCTCTGAGGAATTCCATTCTATTAGCAACATTCATTGCAGTTGAAACAGCCTCTGGTCCATCACCTCCGCCAGATGCCTGCATCTGCTTTACATTCTCCTCAATCTTGTGTGTGTCGGAGGTCAGCTCATACTTCTGTGTAACCCATGTGCTCTCCTCCGGTTCGTGATCGCGGTATGCTACCAGTCCGACCCTTAATCTATGACAAAGTTCCTCTTTCTTAATCGTACGAATAATCTCAAGAATCTTTGACTTTGTTTGTTCGATGTAGGGACCCATTGAGCCCGTATTGTCTACGACGAATACCAAGTCCAACTGTCCTAATCTTTCTGACATTGTTAAAACCTCAACAATTGTTGGAGCCTCGTCTTGAGAGGTTATAAGTTTCTGCCGCATATTCTGTTCACGTAAAAGTTGCCATATTTTTATGAAATGGGGCGAGGAAAAAGGAATTTTAGTCGGAGAGTTCATAGATACATAGTATGAGTTCTTCTAAATTCCAGGAATACATTTGGATCATCTATGGGGTCGTAAGCATCATCATAATCTTCGGAGTGTCTTTAATCTATGATGCTGTTGCAACACTATCTGTTCAATTACATACTCCTGTCCAATTGGCGACTCCACTTGATCTGGCGATTCCACTTATTCCTGAGTTTATCATAATATACTGGTACATCTTCTACTCGTTCATATTTTTCAGCTACTTTTACTTCGCATTCGTTGATCGAGAGTATCGCAATGCACTTGTATTGGCGTTTGTACTAGTCAATGTAGTAGCCTATGTAATCTACCTAATTTTTCCAGTTCTTGGGCCGGACCGATTTGTGTCTGGTACTGATATCTTCTCACTCCAGATACAAGCCCTCTATGCTGGTGATGTGCATGTCAATTGTTTTCCAAGCTTACATGGCTCAACATCTCTACTCACTGCATATGCCCTTTGGAGAGCAAAGAAGCAGTACGGGTATATATCCTGGCCAATTGCAATAGCGGTCATAATATCTACGCTATTCGTTCGTCAGCATTGGATAGCTGACCAAATCCTTGCAGCAATTGTAACCCTTCCAATTGCCTATTTCGTATTCAACCGGTTCAAATACACACGAGTTACTGAATCAAGTACAGTTGTGCAGAAATGGCAGATTCTTGTTGCAGTGGTCGCAGCCGTGCTCTTCATGATACTGTATCTGTGGGTATTCTATCTAACATAACCTGTTCGAATAAAAACTAGAAGGAGGTCAGAAGAAAATCCCATTAGCTAGGGATACTTCTGACTCTCAAATTCAATGAACCTAGTCTAGATATGCTTTCTCTCCGAGTTGACCCTCGTCGAGGCTGCTCTCAACAACATCAGTCACGCGAACAGGTGTGATGAAATTGATGATATAGAGCATGACATATGTGAAAACAAATGCCCAGACTGCTGCAATTATCACTGCTACAACTTGCATGGTGAAGAAAGATACTCCTCCAAAGATGAGACCATCAGCACCAGCTGGATTAAGTGTTGCAGATGCAAAGAGTCCTAGCGATATTGTGCCTAAGAAACCACCGACACCATGCACACCCCATACGTCTAAAGCATCATCCCAACCACGTCTATTCTTGAATGTAATTGCAGTAAAGCAGATTATTCCCGCAAGTATGCCTATGATGAATGCTGAAGCAGGACTAACATATCCTGCAGCGGGAGTTACTGCAGCCAAACCTGCGACTGCCCCGGTCAGGAAACCAACAAACTTGGGTTTCTTCTCAATGATCCATGAAAGGATTAACCAAGTAAACCCAGCAACTGAAGCTGCTAAATCGGTATTGAGGAATGCGAGAACTGTGATATTGTTGACTGCAAGCTCGCTTCCTGCATTGAAACCATACCAACCAAACCATAAGAGGCCTGTTCCAAGTGCGACTAACGGGATACTATGGGGACCGTGATCCTGTATGTGACGCCTGCCAACATAGAACACTGAAGCTAGAGCAGCCATTCCTGCAATTAAATGGACGACTATGCCTCCTGCAAAATCGAGAACACCCAATTGCGCGAGAATACCTCCACCCCATATCATATGGACAAATGGAAAGTAGACCAAGAATAACCATGCAACTAGGAAGATCAGGTATGCCTTGAAGTCCACTCGATTTGTGAATGCTCCTGTAATTAATGCAGGAGTTATTATTGCGAACATCATCTGATATACAATGAACACGAATTCTGGAATGGTTCCATTTCCAGTGAAAATATCAGATGGGTTCACACCATTGAGAAAAGCCTTGTCTAAGTTTCCAATGATACCATAGGTATCACCACTGAAACAGAGTGAATAGCCTGCAATGAACCAGATTATGGTTACTACTGCAAGTGAAACAAAGCTCTGAAACATAATAGTTAGAACATTCTTTCTGCCTACGAGACCGCCATAAAAGAATGCTAACCCAGGTGTCATGAGCATGACAAGACTTGTCGCTAACAGCATGAATGCAGTATTTCCAGTATCAAACTGAAGAAGCTGCAAGCCTATTTCAAAAGGAGTAATCATGTAATCCACCTTAATTACTTAACAATGACGAGCCATGGCTCTTAATATAGAGTGCTAAAGGGGAATTTTTCTTTAGTTGTGAAGATTGCATTTGGAAAACAGTAGGGGATGTAGATTCTACATCACGTATACAATCAGGTAATCTAACATCATTCTTTTATCATGATTATTATTGGTATAGTATCAATTTCTGACACGCGATGTGATGATTCGATGGCATCAACAAAGATTGTTGTTATAGGAGCTGGAAGTTTACAGTTTGGTCTAGGAACTTGCGGAAGTATATTCGATTCCAAGATTCTAGAAGGAGCCCATGTGAGTCTACATGACATAAATGCTGAAAATCTGGAGCTTGCAAGGAACGCATGTCAGACTAAGATAGATCATGATAGTCTCAACTTCACCTTGGATGCTACATCTAATCGTGCAGACTCTCTGAAAGACGCTAATTTTGTAATAAATTCAATTGAAGTGGGACCTAGATTTTACTGGTGGGAATTGGATAAGAAGATTCCATGGAAATATGAGAGCACACAGGTGTTTGGAGAGAATGGAGGACCTGGCGGGATGTTCCATTCATTACGAGTAGTCCCTCCGATACTGAACATTTGTGAAGACATCACCAGAATATGTCCTGATGCGACTTTCATCAATTATTCGAATCCGATGTCCAGAATCCTTTTGTCCATCAAGAGGAAATTCCCAGACCTAAAGATAATTGGTCTTTGTCATGAAATCGCCTTAGCTGAACATCTTCTTCCAAGAATTTTGAAAATTCCCTTTGGTCAGATGGAACTATGGTGTGGCGGTCTGAATCATATGGGAGCCATCATCAAGGCAAAGGATAAGAAAACAAACAATGACTTGATTCCTGAAATTCAGGAAAAGGGTGTCAAATTCTTAGGAAGATGGAGATGGACTATTTCATCTAGGATGTTACATCCAGTAGACCTAACACGTCAAATCTTGGAAGAATATGGCTATCTGCCTTATACAAATGATTCGCATTACGGAGAATATATTGGATGGGCACACGAGTTTGCCAATAAAAGAGGCATCAAGAATTTCTATGCACTTTATCGATTATATCTTAGATACAAAGGATTTCAGATTCGTCGTAATATTAAGAGAAACAAAGGACACAAAATAGTGAAATCCGATGGTGAACGAGCAATTCCAATAATCGAGGGGATCATTTCAGATAGTAATCATCATGAAATGTCAGTTAACCTTCCAAATGATGGAATCATCTCCAATCTTCCTGAAGACTCTGTCGTGGAATGCCCGGCGGTTGTCAATAAATCTGGAGTACAAGGAATACCTTTGGGAGATTACCCAGAACCGCTTGTTGATTTACTGAGAGATGAGGTCAATGTGCAAAATCTGGTAGTCAATGCTATTCTCAATAAATCAAGCGAGTATGCAGTTCAAGCTCTTGAAGCAGATTCAAATTTCCCTCGGAAGGATCTTATTGATGCATTTCTTGATGAGATGCTAGATCTTCAGAAAGATTGGGTTGTTCTAACATAAACGAATCTTCATCTCAGATCTCAATCAATGTACCGCTGCTCTCTGGCGTGCAAGATATCGAACCACGTACATCTACGCTCTCGAGTCTGACAAAATACCTCCCAGTTGAAACCTCTGACCGTAAATCTTCGTAAACCACTGAATTCGTTAGATAGATACCATTGTTACCTGCACAATTAATTCCATGATGGAAATAAATGGTATCAAAACTCGCATCGCTTGCAGTCATGTTGATATTGCCATCTCCTGCAAGAGCTTCGATATCAATAGTATATGCACTATTAATAATTACATCAACAGTTGCTCTTGCATCTCCAGCTCTTAATGCACATACATCAGCAGGATTTTCTTTTAGTATCTCGATATTCGTATATCGACCATATGTTGTATTTGTGACTTGGAGATTGGTATTCTTGCCCACTGCGCCTTCTACCAATACTGTTAGCTTCCAGTTTATTTGAATCATAAATCCAGGGTCTGGAACAACATTGAATGTCACATTGTGAAAACA
>JAEORG010000123.1 GCA_016841005.1 Candidatus Thorarchaeota archaeon
AAATATTTTCACTAGAGTATATGTGGAGATAACGAACCTCACAATTGGTGATCATCAATTGGTTTGAATTGTAAATATCAAGACCATATGTGAGATTTGCCATTGTCGAAGTAGTTAGATTTAGTCTACTGCAGCTGACCAAGATGCACTGCGTATAGTCTGAAAGCTCAAGTATCGAGTCATTGAACTCGTTGAATAATCCCACTAGTTTGCTGTCTATTGTCACATCTACAAATGAGTGGCTCCAATATGACTGGTCTTGTCCATTAATGCTCACATACGCCTTGAACATTGATATATTGTAAAAATCACAATCAGAGGTTTCATAGAGGTATATTCCAGGGACCACGTCTTCAATCGATTGAATAATACAATCATAGACTGTAAAATTTTGAGACTGTATGAGCGAAATTGAACTTTCTGATGTTCTCATCCAACACCCATTCACTACACACGAGAATGACTCAGTTGAAGAGATAGCTGTGGAAGAACTATTTGATGACAATCTAGCTACACTACAGAATGATGATGCAATCAGCTGGAGAGATGACTCGCAATTCTGTATATCTATTCTTGTCGATTCTTCTATACGAATTCCAGTACGTTCAATTTCAAACTGCGTGTCTTCTATTCTACAATCTTCACTGTTTAAAACATAAATACCAAACGTACTCTGATACCCAGTACAGTTGGTGATGATACAATTACTGCTAATTTCGATGGAAATTCCTGAATACATATTGGAGAAAACACTCGATTTGACAACAATATTCTGAACATTGACCATCCTAATTGCATAGTAACTACTACGATAACTCCTAGTATGAGTGATCCAACAATTCTCTATTAAGAGATGGGCATTAACGTTAAGAATCGCTAGACCATCATCATCTGCTGAATCGATATATAGTCCTGATATACAATAAGGATCATCTACTGTACCAGAACCTGGCCAACCGGCATTTTGAATCTCTATATTTCCAATAAATGAACTACTGTTATGATGTAACAAATTATTTACAATATTTGATAATTTGCTCTCTCCGGCTTGATTTAAGGCACTTACAGCATAAAAGAGAAAATGTCCCAGACCCGCAATATTGTCTTGAAATGTTTCGGAGATATTTACAACAGAATGACGAAACAACTCGTCTGGTCTATTACCTCGATGAATCACATAACCGATGATTGGTATTCCTCCATCGCTAGAAGGAGGAGTCCATGTAAGTTCAATGAGTTCATCAGATACAGCAGCACATAGATTCTCTGGAGCTGAAGGTACACCAACGAAAACTCCGTGGAAAACAGTCACATTGAATCCATTTGACCATACACCAAAATTCTCTGTTGTAATTGATATTTCATAATTATATGTTCCATCAGTAAGTTGAGTTTCATGAAGATACAGAATTCCTGACCCAGAACAACTACCTTCTTGAATTCGGATACCATTTCGTGTCATGTTAAAGGTATATGGAATATTCCAAACTATCCAACCAATCTTGTTTTGATTTGAAGTATCTGCATTTCTAATAGGTATTGGACAAACTGCTGGCACTTGATATCCATCAATGTAGTTCTCTGATGTTAGCTGGAGAGGAAATCTATCTACACTCCCTGCACCTCCACGCAAGTTATAGCTATCAAAATCCTCATCTCTATCCCAGTAGTTACCAATACTATGGTTATCGTCCCATTGATTATTCTGTCCTTCATCAAAAGCATCTGTATCTTCAGATATATAATTGCCATAGAGAACATTGTTGGACCCTGAATAAATTGCTAATCCACAACACCAACCCCCCGTGATGTAGTTGAAAGTGACATTAGAGTAATGCGTATCAATTAAGAGAAGAGAATCAGGACAAGAGGTTATGATATTCCCCGAGATTAGGTTATAGTATGACTCCTCCAACTGAAAAGTGTCAATATTTGAAACTCTGTTTCGAGTGATGTGAACATCTGTACTGCGCGTAACAGAAAAATATGCCCATTCAGCATTTCCAATCTGGTTTTCTCTAATTAATAAGTGCGCAACTTGATCAATAAGGACACCACATCTCTCAAAACTATTGCATTGAATGATTCCATTTCTGACATTTGAAAGAAATAAGCCCTCACACTGGCTTATTCCGAATCCCTCAATTATACAATTCTCAATTACAAAATGAGCATTAGTCCCAGTGATTCTTATACACATACTTGCATCAATTATTTTCAATCCTGAGATTACATAGGGATTATTTTCACTTCCTTCACCCGGCCATCCTTGTGTCGCAAAATCGTCGTTTGAATCTATATTGATGGCTTCGTGAAGAGTATATTGGGATGCTGATAGGTTCGATGATTGCTCAATAGCTTTCGATTGATCTGATTCAGAACATATGTTTAGCAATGGCTCTGCTATGGTAAATATAAGACAGACTAACAGGAAATGGCAAACTAACTTATTTCTCGACACATCAGGAACAATTCATACGGTTTGATTTGAAGCCTCTTATTTCGAGCATATTTACAAAATGTGCGAGATACGAAATCCAAAACTCTTTTCATTCGACTGATTTCCTTGCAATGAGTGTGATTAATCATGAATGGCTTCAGTATATCTGGGTATCACGATACTGCTGCAATCTATCAGAAGTTAGAAAATCTAATGCAAATTCCAGTATACAAATTAAAGGATGATGCTCTAAAGAACTACCTTCAGCATTTCGAAGAGAAATGTAAGACATCAAAAGAGATGATTAATGAAGCCAAGAAGTACATCCCCGGAGGAGTTCAGCACAACCTAGCATTCAATTATCCATTTCCGGTTGTGATAGAGAAGGCTGATGGTGCCTATCTATGGGATGCAGATGGGAATCAATACATAGACTTTCTACAATCTGGAGGTCCAATCGTTCTCGGGAATAACTATGAGCCAGTTCGTAAAAAGATAATCCAACTCATCAATGAGAGCGGACCAGTTACTGGTTTATTCTCTGAATTTGAACTAAAACTTGCAAAAGAGATTAACAAACACATACCATCTGTGGAGATGTTCCGAATGCTTGGTAGCGGAACAGAATCTGCTATGGCTGCAATCCGAGTTGCCCGTCTAGCTACTGGTAAAAAGAAAATCATCAAGATGGGTGGTGCATATCATGGGTGGAGTGATCAACTTGTGTATGGACTCCATATTCCAGGTACAGGAAGTTACGAAGCACATGGAATTCCTGGGGGTTGTAGAAAACATACTCATGAAGTTTATCCAAACGATATAGATGCCCTTAGAAAGAAATTATCTCGAAATCGACTAAGAGGTGGAACAGCAGCAGTCATTGTTGAACCGATGGGACCTGAATCAGGAACACGTCCTGTTGATAAAGATCATAATCAGTATATTCGTGAACTCTGTGACCAGTACGATGCCCTTCTTATTTTCGACGAGGTTGTTACCTTCGGAAGGATAGGTCTCGCAGGAGCACAGGGTTATTTTGGTATCACTCCAGACTTAACGACTTTTGGAAAGGTTGTAGCAGGAGGTTATCCTGCAGCTGGTGGGCTTGGTGGACGAAGAGACCTTATGGAGCACGTAGCGGCTGGAATTGAAGGTGGAAAGAAGAGAGCATATGTAGGAGGAACTCTTGCAGCTAATCCATTAAGTTCTGCAGCCGGATACTATGTTATTCAAGAGATTGAAAGGACAAAGGCATGCGAAAAAGCTGGGCAGGCTGCAGATCGACTCAACAAAGGTCTTGAGGAAATCATTGAAGAATTGAATCTCCCATTTGTAGCTTACAACCAAGGGGCTATCTGTCACTTAGAGACCTCAGGTACGATGTTTGTAAAAATCAATTTGCCGAGAGATATTCTTAGAATCAAGTCAATTCTCAAAGAGATAAGTGTCAGACAACATTTCATGGAAAAGGTAGGTGCTGCATACATGGCTGATGGTATAGTCACACTTGCTGGATCTCGAATGTATACAAGTATGGCTGATACGGATGACATTATTGATGATGCTATAGAACGATTCGGTCGTGTTCTTGCTAATGTTGAACCAGCCAGTGACCTTTCTTAATGGAGGCGTTTTTGTTGAACAAAAAATTCGTTATTGCACACGACGTTGGAACAAGCAGTGTTAAGACTGCAATTATTGATTCTACAGGGCAAGTAGTCGCTTATGCGATTGAGGAGTATCCATTGCACACTCCCCGACCAGGATGGGTAGAACAAGATCCGGAAGATTATTGGAATGCAATTGTGAAGGCAACAAGAAGAGTTGTCAATGAATCGAAAATGTCGATGGACGATTTGGTTGGCA
>JAEORG010000124.1 GCA_016841005.1 Candidatus Thorarchaeota archaeon
GTGACCCCAGAATGTGGCTTCGCTATATATACTAATTCTGAGTAGTAATTCTTGTGAAATATCATGGCTCTAGCAACTAATAACCGAACTCATTCAGCGAAGAAGAATACCAAGCGCTTCAGTACCGAAGCTCTTGCCTATGCTTACAGAACTGTTGTGAGGTAATAATCATGGCACTTACTAAGTACAACCGACATCCTAAGGGCAAAGTCCCTACGAAAAAGGTTTCAACTCAGGCTCTTGCTCAGGTCTACTTCAGAAGATGATTGCCTCAACTCTCTTTCTTGTTGAGTGCAATCGTCCTTCTTCTCTTTCTGATTCTCTTTCTCCGTTACTTCTAGACAAGTGTTATTCTATTGTGGGGAACGGTTAAATTTACTTTACATGTTGTAAGAAAATCATGTCCATCTCCCTCACTACTGATAAAAGCCGATTTGTTGCATTTACCGCTATCTTTGCGGCGATGTCTGTAGTAGCTGACTTAATTCTAATTCCTAGTGCGGGTATCTGGGATTCTGCCATTTTCATCCTAAGTCCTCTTGCGGGAGTCTTATTAGGTCCAATAGCTGGGGCTGTTGCAATTGGGTTAGGCAGCCTTGTGGGACACTATATTTTCTTCCGAGATATCTATGAATTGGTCTTTATGATTGGTGCGCCTTTTGGTGCAGCCATGGCAGGCTTGATCTATCAACGGCGTTGGAAACCAACATTCTGTGTATATTCATTGCTTTTACTGGGATATTTCCTAGAGCCAGTGACTTGGAATCTGCCACTCTGGGGTATATGGGACATTCTTGCAGGTTTCTGTTTACTCTGTATATTCTCTCTAGTCAACTTCAGGAACCTGTGGCCAGAGAATGAGAATTCTCAGACTATTCTAGGGCTCCTCTTTGCTACAATAATTGGACTCGAATCAGATATTTTGCTTCGTGTATTCATACTAATTCCAGGACAGACTTACTGGTTCTTTTACGGTTTTGATGCGGAAGTTCTTCGAGCAATCTGGTTAGCAGCGGGAATTCTAACCCCACTGAAAGTTGCAGTTGCAGCTATTATTGTAGTTCTAGTAGGTCTTCCACTAATTCGTCAATTTGGTGACCAGCTTGGTCAAAATGAAATTCTTTCGTTGGAACAGTAACATTACATTGCAATACAGGTTTCTGTTCGCTCAACGCCTTCAACAGCATGTATTGCCTTTGTTAATTCTCTAAGAGCATTTGCTGCAGGAAGTTCTGCGTACACAACGATGTCATATGGCCCTGTTACCGTATGTGCCATCTTGACATATTCAATCTGTTCAATCTCCTTTGTGGCATTCCATGGAGAGCCCGCTCTCGATTGAATCAGTATAATTACAGTGACCATAGTCTTCAACTCTTGCAGTATGAAACTAGGAATTCTATGATAAAAGCCCTTCTTACAGAAAAATACAGGGTTGAGGGAGTCTGTTTAGTCTCCCTCGCTAAACAAATCATTACACGATTATCTATGAAGCCTGATTATGCTTCAGACTTTTCTACCAACATGTTGATCTTTGCAACAAACTCATCAACTAGCACTTTAACCTCTTTGGCCTTCTCTTCAGAATAGTCTTTTCTCATCTGTCGAAATAACTTTCTGGTTGCACCTCTCAGTGCTCTAATACTCTCGAACAGGTCTTTTGCTTCTTCAGGAAATCCATTAAGGAATGGACCGAACCCATAACCTCGCTCTTCAAATTCCTCAGCTCGTTTGTTATGTTCCTCAAGGAATTCGACTCCTTTCTCTGTCAATTGGTATCGTTTAATACCAGCTTCATGTTCAATAGTGACGGTAGTATAGCCTGAGTCCAAAAGCCAAGATAACAGTGGATATACTGATCCTGGGCTTGGTTTCCATCGACCATCGGTCTTTTCATCGATAGCAGTGATAATCTCTGATCCTGACATCGGTTTTTCTTTCAATAGTTTCAGGACGTTATGACGCAGGTATCCCTTAGGCACTCGAGCCATTCGTCCTCTCCAATGACCTCCGCGACCTCCGCGGTGACCATAATGTCTATTCCTTTTAGGATTGGATGAACACATTGTCTTTTCCTCTTCTATTGTCTTTATTTTTCATGTTGATATCGCTTACGATATCAATACCGATATCGCATACGATATTTATAAGTTTTTGCACACTGTCAAGAACACAATAAACTTTCTTCACCAATTACTAAATCAATACGTAGAAGGACTTTAGAAAAGACCACCAACATCACAATCTCATTTTTATTAATCCACTGAAAGAGTATATGGAGGAAGATATAAACCAAATTGAGTGGCAACCATGTCGCAGGATGCTATTACGCTCATCGAGCAGATGGGATTGGATCAACATGTAGCTCCATTTGTGAAACCTCATTTTGAGGGGTTTGAAAATCCAGAGCGTATTCAGATAGCTCTTCAATATCTGGAAGAAAATGATGTTCTCAAAGGCATTCTCAAGATGAAGACACCTCGAGCATCCCGTGAAGATGCATTACTTGTGCATTCGTCGTACCTTGTCCATTCAGTTGAGGTTATGTCGGATTTAGGCGGGGGACAGCTTGGAGAATCGTCATATGCAAGCGAAGACCTACTTTCATCTGCTCTTCATGCTCTAGGTGGGGCGTTGTTAGCAGCAGAGTTGGTGATAGAAAACTCGTGCAGACACTCATTCGCCCTGATTCGACCGCCAGGACATCATGCCACAACTTCATCCTCAATGGGACTCTGTTTTTTCAACAATGTTGCAATTGCTACAAAGAATATTCTGAAGTATGAAGGAATCGAAAGAGTGACTATCCTTGATATTGATGACCATTATGGAAATGGCACTGCAGAGATTTTCTATGAAGATCCCGATGTTCAATTCATCTCCATACATGAATACGATTACAAGAGTTTTGGACTTGGACATTACAGAGAAATCGGTCGTGGGAAAGGAAAAGGAACTAATATCAACATCCCACTATTGGAAGATTCACCAGATTCATCATATCAATCTGCTATCGCTAACATCGTTGTCCCCGCAATTGAACAGTTCAATCCTGATGTGATTGGCGTTTCTGCAGGATATGACGCTCATTTCACCGACCCGATTGGTGATATGTGTATAGATTCGAAAACCTATTGGTTTGTAGCCAATGAAATTGAAAGACTCGTAAAATCTCTGTCTCTTAGAGGCTCATTCTGGGTTCTTGAAGGAGGATACAATCCATTGGTTCTTGGCCCATGTATTCGAGCGACTCTTCAAGGATTACAAAGACAGAGTATTCCTGTCCTCGAAGATCAAGAAGAGCGACCTGAAGATGAGAATATTGTAAGAAAGAACATGAGATGGATTAATAAAATCTGGAAAGAAGTATCCGCTACGTTCTAGTTGGCTACTTTGAGGTCAACGCCTATATCGGAGTTATGTACTTGGTATAGTAGTCTGAATCATGTATGGTGGTAGTAGTGAGGCCTTCAAGCCAGAGGAAGTTCCTTTGTTTTACAGGTATCATCTTGATATGCTCCTCCTATTTTGCCATATCTTCGTCATATTCAGTACCAAGCGTACCTCAACCTGTGTCAATTGCAGATAGACCTCAAATAGATACTTTTCAATTAGACAATAATTCGCATCGTATAAGAAACAAGATGGTTCAACCATCTGTTGGTAGTATCAGGACATTTTGGACACTCAACCATTCCTCTCTTGAACACTATCAGGTAGATGCTGAACTCTTGGCAATAGGAAACCATTGCTATATCTATATGGAAGATGTGGCAATTGATTTTCTCGGTGAGTCCGTAGCCATAGCGCGGTGTGAATCATACAGAGATGAATTCGATAGTACAATCTATCCGTCTGTTGTGGACCTTGCTGGACAGCCAGATGGAACCCTTGGAGATATTGATGGAGACTCACGAATTATAATCCTACTCTCGACCAATCCTGTAAACTACTATGGATATGAGAATGAGTTCGAACAGTCCATTGAGCCATATTCCAATCTTTGTGAAATGGTCTACATCAGATATACAACATCCTACATCTTAGGTGTGATTTCCCACGAGTTTCACCACTTGATCCTCTTCAATCACGATGGTAATGAAGTCCCATTCGTCTACGAGTCTTTGGCACAATTTGCTGCAAAATATACAGGAGCGATTATTCCTTGGGATAATATCACATGGGGTGTAAGCGATTTTCTCCTACACTCAGAAGATTCATTGATCTATTGGACTCCAAATACAGGAGGCGCTGAAGCAGAGGTAGATTATGGAAGTGCATATCTATTCGGACTCTATCTTGCTGAGCAGTTTGGTATAGAATTCATGAGAGAATTAGTTATCGAGGATAGTGATGGTGCAGAAGGAATAATGAATACTCTCAACAATATGGGTTTCAATATTTCTTTCAATGACCTCTATTTGAATTGGATTACAGCTCTGACGATTGACCAACCAAGTATAGCTGATGGCCAATATGGGTTCCACGATGCTAATGCTACAATGCACAGTGTTGGAATTGTGAGTGAACTGCCCTATGAGTATAATGACCTCCCTCTGCGTTGCTATGGATTCAACATCCGAAGACTTGTTACTCCTCCAGATTATTTTGTAGTAGATATCACCTATCTTCCAACCTATAATATTGGAGTGTCTATTGCGTATCACGATAATGATGGGTGGCATATACAACAGAAAACACAGAGCGGAGGATCATTAGTCGAGATTGTTGAAGGTTCGTCGATTGATAATGCCTACATTATGACCTCATATCTCTATGAAAATACCCCCTCAGGAACAATAGTCACTGGATATGGCGTCAGTACCCATATCAATCTAGCAATATTAGAAGAACTTCCTGAACCTACAGTGGATTGGGGATTACTTCCATTCGTAATAATTGTTGGAGCTATTATGGTCACAGGTGTTGCTCTAATTGTGTGGAAATTCAGGGAGGATTGAGATTCACAATGGATGAGATAGTCTATAGGATTCTATTCATCGTCAGCTATGTTGTCTTTGCAGGTGTGAGAGTCTATTACAGGAACCAAACCAGAGGGAGAGAAGAGGCTAAGACTCGTGAAGAGATAGATTGGAGTGGCGTTCTTCTGTCAATTGCGATAATTGGTTACTTCATTTCAATAGGAATCTATTTGATAGTGCCAGACTGGATTCAATGGGCATACATTGAACTTGGAGAACCATTAAGGTTGATTGCTTTTGGAATATCATTCTGCGTGACAGGTCTTATTCTTTGGACTCATCGAGTGTTGGGAAAACAATATTCAGCCCTGCAAGAGATTCAACAAGATCATCAGATAATTTCTGTTGGGCCTTATAGTCATGTTAGGCATCCTATGTATACAGGTTTCATCTTGTACTCGATTTGTGTTTCGCTGATCTCTTCGAATCTTCTACTCATTCTCTTCGCATTTCTTATTGCGATACCTTTTCCCAAACTGGCGAGAAACGAGGAAAGGATGCTGATAAGGGAATTCGGTGATGAGTATACCGAGTACATGGCTAGAACAGGAAGGTTTCTTCCTCCTCTTCGAAGAAAGGATTAGATGTTATTTGTAATTCAAAGGACTTTACGAGTATCCACAATCTGTTGTTTTGCAGCTTGAACTAAATCATTTGGTACCTTTAGATTGAATGGAATGCCTTTACTGGATTCTAGAGCATCAATGATTGCATAGGCGAATTTTCCTAGTTCGCCAATTGAAAATGGAGTAAGTTGTGAAACGTCATCCACAAAGCTGTGACTTACCTTCCCGGTCGTGATACCGTAACTGGCCAAATGAATCGTGGGAATTCCATTTGCTGCAAATACCTTATTGTCCCCTCCAGATGTTGCAGTCCTCCTGCAAACTGCGGGGTATGGATTTTTACTTGCGATATTAGACACCCATTCCAGCATCTCATCACTGCCAGCTGTGAGGGCAAGTAACATACCAGGCAATTCTCCAATACTGTCTAGATTAATACACAATCGAATATTTTCTAGGCCGACTTCAGAAACAAAAGCCCATGATCCCTTCATTCCAACTTCTTCTCCCCCAAATGAAACGAACTTGTAGCTAAAATTGGTATATTGCGGAGCGAGGATTCTGGCGATTTCGAGCATGATTGCAACTCCTGCTGCGTTGTCAGTTGCACCAGCAGTAAGAGAATGAGTGTCATGGTGAGCACAGACAAGTATTGTATCAGATGTCTTACCCTCTAAATTACATTGAATACTCTGAATAGTACCAGAACCTGAGGAACCTTCCACGACTAACTTCATTTTCTTGTCAGGTACCAGAGGATGCAAAGGCTTTGACTGTTTTGCGGAAACAACCATAGAAGGTGTTGTAGAAAAGAAGGGAGTGAGTGTCTTATTTATGAATGATCGAGGCGCGATATCCCTCTGGATGTCTAGAAAGACAACGCCTGCAGGATTCATTGCATAGAGAGATGCCCATGCTTTACTGATATCTTCTCTGACCATATCATCCAAGAGTGCAATAATTATCTTGTTCCAGATGTCTTTCCCTTCGAGATTCTTGACTGTTTCATAAGACCCAATATACATCGGATCAGCCTTGATTCCACCAGGGGGAGTTGATATGCTCATCCAACATGGTACACCTTCAAGAACAATACTGTCATCTTCCAACCCAATTGTTGCTTTCTTGGCTTCATAATACTGATGCTCAAGCCCATGTATCTGGAGCTGTGATAGCCCAAAATTTCTGAAATATTCCTCTATCTTTAATACAGCACGAATCTCTGCTTCAGTACCACTTACTCTAGGACCAATCTTACAGATTGTCTGAAGTATTTGGTATGCCCTCTCTGAATCAAACTCGCTTTGCTGTGGCATTGAAAATCCATCTTTCCTTGTTATGCGCAGTATTTGCATTCGTACTTACGCCTTATAGAGTCTGTTGAATGTAAATGAGCACCCTAAGAAAATTTGCGTTGTCTGTCTTAGTTATATCATAGTCAATCGAAGTATAATCTATGATTCCAGAGTATGAATACTACGGAACATATGATGAGAATGCATCTAGCAAAATCAACTTGGAAAAGCAGATTCGAAACTTTCTGTGGACCATGGAATTGATGTTTGACTATGTAAAGAATTCAAAACCGGAGATTTTTGATGCGTTTTCAATGAAAATTGATGAAGAATACACAAAGGAGCTGGAAAATGAATCCTTTGTCTTAGAAGATGTGGGATTCGACAAGATTGAAGACGATCAGACGCTTCTGGGTTTCTATTCTTATTTCAAAGAACTTGGCTTGAAAATCATCATGAAGTATATCCCATTGAGTGTGGGTCACATTTTGACCGATGATTTGGTTTCGATTAGATGGCTGGACTACTGTCGTGCAAAGTATACGTTGCAATACCATCAGATTACTACACTGGTTAAGATACTTGGGCGGGAAGCAGGAATTCAATTTTTCAAAGATTTCGTAGACTACTGGGGAAACGAACTTGCGAAAAAACCCAAGGGAACCCATACAATAGAGGAGGTTAGGGAGAATCGCGTGAAAGCTTGGAGTCAGGGTGGTGCTATGGAGTTTGGAGTAGCTGATGTAGGACCTGGATTCCTTGCCAAATTTGATAGATGTGTTTCACATGAATCAATGAAACATGTGGATGACCA
The DNA here is from genome assembly GCA_016841005.1 of Candidatus Thorarchaeota archaeon. Next base: position 7,658 of record JAEORG010000124.1, read on the forward strand.
AGAACTTGCCTACTATGTTGTCTGTTACCCAGGAGAAAGACTACTTGATTATGTCCACGAGAATATCAGAATGAGAAGAACTCAGACTCTCTTCACATCTGACTTTTGCGATGAGTATCGATGGGATAAAAATGTCAATCCTGATGCAGAACAGCCTTCTCTTCAATTCTCGAGAAAGCTGGTTCGAAAAGAAGAACCTTAAGAAAATTGTCTGCGTTTTTCGAGTTCTCTCACTACTATAACAAATAGAATAAGAATCAGGATAATAGGGCCAAAATTGTATAGTAAGCGCTACACACAGGTATTATGAGGGATGTTACCTCTGAGACACGTCCTTTGATTCATCAGGTATAACAAACCGTTCAGGTTGCAAACCATCTAAATCTGTGAAACCGTATTCTCGTGCTAGCTCACCAGTAATCAATGTCTTTCCTGTCTTCTTCAGTACATCTGAATCAGAGGCTAAGGCAACAATCGCCCGACCGACATATCTTGTTGATTCTGTTCGCTCATATCCTTCCATGTTAACATAATTCTCATCATTCAATTGTCCATTTTCTGACGTTCTCATCAAGTGCTCAGTACGAATCCAGCCCATGGAAACATAAACTGAAGCTATGTCATACTCTAACAGGTCAATCGCCATACCATATGCCATTCTTGCCTTGGCATGTTTAACCAAATCGTATGGAACTTGGTGAAGATACTTGTCATCATCCCAGAAACCTGTAGTCACAATAAGACCTGATTTTTTGGGAATCATTAATTTAGCAGCCTCTTGACTGCAGATGAAGTGTGACCTTAGGCTAATCTGAAACATATGGTCCCAGCGATAGAGTGGTTGTTCCCAGAATTTGGCAGTGAAATTGTCAGTTTCAATATCAAGTTGGAAATTCTTGTCAGTGTATCCAGCCCAGACATTATTGACCAGAATATCAAGCGTGTCCTCATTGCGAGCAATTGTTTCAAAGATAGTTCTAATTTCAATCCCTTGAGAGTGATCACATTCTAAAATTTCACATTCTCCACCGACTTCCTCAATCAACTCTTTGGTGTCATCAAGTGTCAAATCAGGGTACTGAGTAACAGATTTTCCTTTTCTGCTTCTCCCAGTTATATAGACCTTACACCCTGCAAGAGCTAACTCTAGAGCAATTCCTCGCCCTGCACCTCTACTCGCGCCAGTAACAATTGCAACTTTTCCCTTTAGTGATTCGTTCATATCAGATTCAGAGGCTTCATTGTTTCAGTGTATAAAAGTAATCAGATTCTTGATATAATCGAAGAGAATATGATGAGATTAGTAATCCACGTTGACTAGATTTTGAAGAATACGTACTCGAGGATCAGAGGGGGCAGTCGCAATAGCTTTTCTTATTGTTCTCATACCTTCCTCCACCTTATTCTGTTTAATCAGTGCTATTCCCAGATTACTCAACCCCTCGAATGAATCGGGATTCAATTCTATTACATGTCTTAGGACATTTTCAGCATCTTGATACTTGCTTTGTATAAGATAACATGTAGCAAGTAGTTTCCAAAGGAATTCTGAGTCACGATTGTTTTCTGCAAGTGTTTCATAATTGGATTCAATCTCTGAGATTGGACCATCAAATGACATTGAAGAAGAAAGACTTCGTCTTGCAAGTGGATGAATAGTATCAAGATAATCTCTGAAAGAGGAGTCTATTAGACCTCTTTTCTCAAGTAGATGACCTAGATATTGGTAAGCATATTCAGTAAAAGGCTCAATCTGGGTTGCTGTATTGAATGCGTTCACTGATTCTTCGTACTCGCCTTGTTCAAAAAGACATATTCCAAGTTTCACCCAGGAAAGATAGCATCTTGGATTCAGCGCGAGTACGTGTCCGAATGATTTTTCTGCCTCAGCATATCTCTGTTCGGAGAAAAGAAAATCTCCGTATTTAGCCCACCAATGATAAGTATTTGGCTTGAGTTTTGTAATGCTAGTATAGGCCTCATAGATAAGATCTTTCTTACCAAGCATCCCAGCTGTGCTCGCAATCGCAGACCAAGAAGAAACATCATTAGAATCTCTCTTGACTGCTTCCTGAAATGCCAAAAGTGCGTCATCAAATCTCTGTTCTGCCTGTAGAAAGGTGCCAAGTTTATTGAGTGGCTCTGAACTCAATGGGAGAAGATCTGCAGCCTGTTTCATTAAATCAATAGCAGATTCCTTTTTCCCTTGGGAAAAAAGAAAAGTTCCATATGAAGTCCAACCACTTACAAATTCAGGATACTGTCCAGTCAGTTTCTGATAGATGCTCTCCGCTTCTGCTATCATACCTTGTTGTTCTTGTTCAACAGCTTTGAAAAGCAGATTTGTTGCTTTTCGATTTTTATTCCACTTTCTGATACCCTGAACCAATAGCTAAATTCTCCATGTGGGATTGGGATTGATCATAATTAAAGCTAAGGGCATCAAGAAATACTTTCACCAACTTGAACTGAAGAGAATTGAGGAGGTAGACATCTCTTCAAGATACTAGAATTATGGTCACTCAAATCTTCAATCAGGTGGCAACACCTGAAAACCTCGCGGAATACTTTGCATTCATACTTGATGAGATACATTGAAATGAAAGAAATTCGGAACCCATGCCATTGGCACGGGTTCTGGTTACTAATCTGTTATTTGATCGAGACCTGCAATGCCCAGACAGACGAGAGCAATTCCTGCAAGGGATGGATCGACTGACTGACCGAGTAGGGGTAGTATGACAGTAACAACCCCCATCGCTAGTGCAACTGCATATAGGACAAGATTCACTAATTTCTTCGGGGAAAGTCCCTCAGATGCCAGATCTTCTTTGATTTCTTCCATTTTAGTTCTTTAATACCAAAGTAATTCCTAAACATAAATTGATAGGTCAAAATTCACGAACAGACAATCCAGATAGAGTCTGTCGATAGTTTATTGTAGTCGAGAGAAGCTTTTCTCGTGAGGAGTGAAATTTAGATTTGACGGAAAAAAGTCGTGAAGATAGATTTGATGAGGTGTTTCAAATGGTCCTCATCGTGGTTGCACTCTCGTTTGATATTCTCTGGAGAACTGATTATGTTCCTATCGCTGAAATCATGGTCTTCATGTATATCCTGTCATTCTGGGCATACGGAAATCTCAAAGGAGGTGCTTGGGAGTTCCCTCTGAAATTAGGTAGCTTCAATCTGTCTATAACACTGATGACTAATTTCTATATTGTAGGCATTTTTGGTAATATTCGGGATCTAGGTCTCTTGGAACTGGTATTCGCCATCATTGCTCTACCAGCTCTATGTTTGATAATATCTCTAGTTCTTTCGTCATACATCAAAGAATCAGCGAATCGTACCATGACTCTGCCTATATTAATAGGTGGAACTCTGGGCTATATTGTTTCAGTACTTTCAGTAGCTTTTCTTAGCACGTGATTCTCGTGCATTATAAGAAACCGAAGTCCTCTCTTAGATACTAGAATTATAGTCATATCTTGACAAGAATTTTCTACGATTGGATTTCCAAAGTCAATTTACGATGATAATTCTCATGTTGTTTGAGAGGTTATTCTCAGTTTGATTTTCCAGAAAATGTAAGCGATAAAGCCACCAGCCAAAATCAATAACTCATTAAACCAGATCATGAAATAGAAGGGATTAGGAATATACGCAGAAAGAAGCATACCATAATTCAACGGTAAATTCAATTCATACAATATGACGAAAAGCAATCCAAATGCACCGGTCCATAACACACCGATGCTGTCCTCTCCGTTACCCTTCAGAATGCTAGCACCCAGAACTAAACCAAAGAAACCGACTACTATCTGGATCGTATAGAGGAAGAATGTTGAAGGAGTGCATCCATCATAGGTACATCCCATAAAACTGGGATTAGCTAAATACCACGCACTGATTCCGTTAATGACCGGAGATACTCCCGAAACCATTAAGGCGATTGGCCCAATGATCGCTATGTTCCTAACATTCTCACTCACGCGTTTCACCTAAGCTTCATTGCCATATGTAACTAAATAAAATTTCTATTCTTTCTTATTGTAATTATATGTAATAGAAATTGGATTGGATAGTTAATTATTGTAACTAAAAATGAATTTCATTTCGGGTATTTAAATTAAAACTAGTCCCTATCAAATCGATGTAATGTTCAATTTTTATTTCTCTGTTTCAAAGGTGAAATAGACACTCACTCTCAATTTTGGAGTTCCATCCAATATGAAAATGGATTCGATTAGGAACTTTAGCTTTTGTTTCATTTGGTTGAAAAATAGAATAGGAAAAAGAGGGCAAGTACCCTCTTAATCCAAGTATTATAGTCGTTCCTTGACTAAGGTTTCTACGACGGTTGGGTCTGCCAATGTGGTGGTGTCACCAAGATCGTCGATCTGACCAGCTGCAATCTTCTTCAAGATTCGGCGCATAATCTTACCGGAACGGGTCTTTGGTAGAGCATCTGCGAACTGAATTTTTGCTGGGGTTGCGATTGGACCAACGTCTGTACGGACGTGCATCTTGAGCTCCTGCTTGAGCTCTTCAGTCTTCTCGACACCAAGTTTGAGTGTGACGAAACAGTAGATATCCTCACCTTTGATCTCGTGTGGAAAGCCGACTACTGCACACTCTGCGACTGCTGGGTGCTTGACCAGTGAGGACTCGATCTCTGCAGTACCAAGTCTGTGACCGGATACCTTCAGGACGTCATCAAGACGGCCCATCACAAAGTGATAACCTTCCTCGTTGAATCGTGCACCGTCTCCAGTGTAGTAGATTGGGTCACCAGTGTCTGGGTCCTTAAACTGACTCCAGTAAGTACTCTTGAACCTCTCGTGGTCACCGTAGACTGTCCTCATGAGGCCAGGCCAGGGTTTCCTCATACAGAAGTAACCACCCTCGTTAGCGCTGACTGGTTTACCATCCTCAGCAAGGATGACTGGGTCGACACCGAAGAATGGATATGTGCATGAACCAGGAATGGTAGCGGTTGCACCGGGGAGTGGGGTCATGATGACGCCGCCGGTCTCGGTTTGCCAATAGGTATCTACGATTGGGCACTTACCCTTACCGATAATTTCGTGGTACCAGATCCATGCCTCAGGATTGATAGGCTCACCAACAGTACCAAGCAAATTGAGTGTTGACAGGTCGTATTCCTTGACTGGGTCGTCGCCGAAGCGCATGATGGCACGAATAGCGGTTGGAGCAGTGTAGAACTCGTTAACTTTCCACTTCTGGACCTCATGCCAGAATCGTGCGGCATTTTCTACTCCAGCAGTTGGGGTACCCTCGAACATCATCGTTGTCGCACCAGCAGAGAGAGGACCATAGGTAATGTAGGAGTGTCCAGTGATCCAGCCAATGTCTGCTGTACACCAGTAGACGTCGCCTGGATGATAGTCGAAGATATTTCTGAATGTCCAGGTAGTATAGACCATGTAGCCACCAGTGGTGTGAAGTACACCTTTAGGCTTTCCAGTTGATCCGGATGTGTAGAGAATGAAAAGTGGATCTTCGGCGTCCATCCACTCTGGCTCACAGTTGTCGTCAACCTTCTCTAGTTCTTCGTGGAACCAGAGATCGCGGCCCTCAGTCCATGGAGTTTCGATGAGGTCACCCATTCGTTGTACAACGAGAACATTCTCAATGAGGTCAGTATCCTCAACAGCAACATCTGCACCCATCTTCTGTTGGATGTACTTACCGTTGCGATAGTATCCGTCAGCTGTGATGAGGAGCTTGCTCTTACAGTCTTCAATTCGGTCCTTGAGGGAGTCGGAACTGAAACCACCGAAGACTATACTGTGAACTGCACCAATTCGAGCAGTAGCAAGCATGAGAATGGCGAGCTCAGGAATCATTGGAAGATAGAAGGTGATAGTGTCACCCTTTTTGACCCCTAGGTTCTTCAAGACATTTGCAGCCTTGCTGACCTCGGACTTCAATTGGCTGAAGGTGTAGGTCTTGTCCTCATCGAGGGGATCACCCTGCCAGATGAGTGCGATTTGGTCACCCATGCCTTTCTCAACCCACTTGTCGACACAGTTGTAACACATGTTGGTTACACCATCTTCGAACCATGTGAATCGAATGTCCTGCTTTGACTTCCATTCGAATCCTTTGGTGGGGGCTTTCTTCCAGTAAAATAAGTCAGAATTTGCAATATCAAGCCAGTACTTGTCGGGGTTCTCCACAGACTCCTTCCAGATCTTCATTCGTTCTTCATGGCTCTTGACATAAGCCTTCTCAACGAATTCTTTCGGAGGTGGGAATTTCCTTTCCTCTTGGCTTGTCACTTGAATCTTTGTTTCATCAGACAAGATAGTCACCTGAAATGCGTAGGTACTTTGGCTTCGGCGGCAAAAATGATGTTAATAAGCCTTGTCAAATAATACGTAATTTCAGGCATAATTATTGATTTGACGAACTTCTTTTCGGTAAACAGTGATTTGAGCAAAAAGAATGAGAAAGACCAAAGGATTGCGTCCTCTGGTCTCGAATTTGTATTATTCTTCAGTTACTATGGCTTGACCAGTGGAAGTAGCACCCTTCATCTTCACGATTAGAATCAGCACCACTGCAACAATTGCAAGGACGCCTGTGATTGCGAATGCCATGAAGTAGCTACCAGTTGCATCCTTGAAAGAACCTGCTAGTAGACCACCAACAATTCCTGCAATGCCGTAGGCTGTAAACATGACGCCATAGTTCTTGCCCACGTTCTTTGAACCCCATTTGTCTGCGGTCACTGATGGGAATAATGCAAAGTTACCACCAAAGCAGAAACCAATGAGAGATGCAACAGCCATGATGGCAATCCATGTTGTACCAGGTACTGTTGTCAGAAGTGCAAAGGAGAACATTCCAATTGCTAGAACAGTAAACATCAACATCATTGTGTACTCACGGCCTAGCTTGTCTGATACAGCTCCCCAGACAATTCTTCCAGCTGCATTCAAGATACTCATGACACCCACAAGAATAACTGCGTCAGCTACTGGATCAATATCAAGAGCTGCAGTCTTTACATTACCAAGGGTCATCAGACCTGCTGTTGCAGCAAGTACAAAGGCAAACCAGAGAAGCCAGAAGGATGCATTCCTTATCATCTCACTTGGCAGAATATCTTTTCCAGCGCCATCAGCTGTAGTAGCTGCTGGAGTGTATCCTTCCGGTAACCATCCCTCAGGGGGATTGGTCAAAACTTGAGATCCGAGGACAACAAGAATCAGATATACAACTCCTAAGACAAGGAATGTACCAGCTACAGCAGAGAAACCCGCAATGACTGGAGCTAATAATAGAGCCTGCTCAACGTATCCGAAGACCAATGCACCTGCACCAAATCCTGCAACAGCAATACCTGTGATTGATCCCTTCTTATCTGGGAACCATTTGACTAGAGCAGCAATTGGACACACGTAAGCGAATCCAATACCAGCACCTCCAATAATACCGTAGGTTATCACAAGGTAAATTGTGCCCATTAGCTCTTGGCCAGCGGTCACCACATCAACGAAAGTAGCAAGTAAGTAGCCAATACCTAGAAGAATACCGCCAACAGTGGCGACCTTCCGTGGACCTACTTTGTCTTGCCATCTTCCTGCAAAAATCATGAAAAGCGCAAATGATGCAAGACCAGCAGCGAATGGCATCTGGGTCATGAGAGAAGCCCATGCATAGTCGCCTGAGGTCGCGGAGAGCGCCGTCTGGAAGAAGGACCATGCATAGATGGACCCCAGACAGAGCTGCACGATCAGTGCGCCAATAATGACGAGATAGCGATTTCCAATATTTTCAGACATGATAATCAGACCTAGAAGACCGTCTTTATCTGACCTCGCCGCGAACGGAACCTCACTAAAAGCTTTCCTAATAGTCCATATCTCTTGAACTCATATTATTGACATTGGCTATTTGAAAACGCATATAGGCAGGCTTCATCGAAACAGCTAGCGACAGGGAGTAATTTTTGTGACCGGACCTAAGTGGACTGAAAAGTACAAGAATAAGGTTCTGAGTGCTGAAAAGGCAATCAAGAAGATAAAACGGGGATCGCGAATCTTCTTAGGCACAGGTTGTGGAGTTCCATACCATCTTGTGCAAGAACTCGCAACGAACGCAAATGTAATGTCAGATAATGAGATTGTTCATCTCTTGACTCTGGGTGATACACCCTCTGCAGACCCGAAGTTTCAGTCCCAGTTCAGACATAATACATTCTTTGTGTCCGAGAACATCCGAGAAGCAGTCGCAGAAGGTAGAGCAGATTACTCACCTATAATGCTTTCAGACATTCCAGCGTTATTCCGTACAAAGAGAATGCCACTGGATGTTGCTTTGATACAATTGAGCCCTCCAGATGACCATGGATTCTGTTCTATGGGGATTTCTGTTGACATCACAAAGTCAGGAGCTGAGAGTGCAGATCTTGTTATTGCACAGATTAACGAGAGCATGCCTATCACTCATGGTGATTCCTTCCTGAATATCAGAGACATTGACTATCTTGTTCCCTTCAATGAACCTCTCCGCGAGTTTCAAGCTGATGAGGCGGATGAACGTATCAAACTCATTGGGTCTTACTGTGCTAGATTGATTGAGAATGACTCAACACTAGAACTTGGTATTGGGGCATTACCTCAAGCGGTTGCAGAGAGTCTGCTTGAGATTGGTGTCCAGGACCTTGGAATCCATACTGAGATGTTTAGTGACAGTCTCATACCACTGATTGAGAATGATATTGTCACTAACAAGAAGAAGACACTCCATAGGGGCAAGGCAATTGCATCCTTTGCCATGGGAACAAAGAAGCTATACGATTTCGTAAACGATAACCCATTCTTCCAATTTCATGACACAGCCTATGTCAATGATCCCTATGTTATAGGTCAGAACAACAAGATGATTGCGATCAATTCAGCCCTCGAAGTGGACCTTACTGGACAAGTGTGTGCAGATTCAATTGGTCACAAGTTTTACAGTGGAATTGGGGGTCAGGTTGACTTTATCAGAGGGGCAAAACGCTCTGTCGGAGGAAAAGCCATCATTTGTATAAAATCAACTGCTATGGATGGACAAATTTCGAGAATAGTTCCAAGGTTAAGCGAAGGAGCGGGAGTCGTGACTACACGTGGAGATGTTGATGTCATTATCACTGAATACGGACTTGCTACGTTACATGGAAAAACTATCCGTGAAAGAGCTCTTTCCCTAATCGCAATTGCGCATCCAAAGTTCCGAAATGATTTACTTGAGGCAGCGAAGAAGATGCATTACGTCTTCGAAGACCAAGTACCGTTCCAAGTACAGGGCACTTATTTTGCTAGTGAATATGAAGGGCAGGAAACCTTCAAAGGGCCAGATGGCGATGTAGAGATTCACTATAGACTCATCAGACCAGATGATACCGACAGAATCAAAGAATTGTTTTATGAATTGTCTGAAGAGAGTGTGTATTTTCGATTTTTGAGACCTCTTAGAAGTCTCCAAAGACAGACTTTACAAGATTTTTACAATGTTGATCAAGATGCAGACATTTCCATCGTCGCAGTGGTTCACCCTGAAGGAGAAGGCGGACCTGAGAATATCATTGGTGCAGGAAGATACCTCCTGAATAGAAATACAAACCAAGCAGAATTTGCTATCCTAGTGAGGGATGATTATCAGCACAAGGGCATTGGTACTTTCCTGTTGAACCAGCTTATGCGAATTGCAAAGAGTAAGGGTGTGGAGGCATTTATTGCCTATGTGCATCCAAGAAATCAACCAATGATTCGCTTCATCCATAGAACTGGAAAAGTTGTGGAGAGTAAGATGAGCATGGCAGATGAAGAATACGTTTTCATTCTCAAACTTTAGGCTATTGTGAAATTAAAGTGACTAATCCAAACGAGTTGTTGGACCTTCATCGAGCCCCATTGGTCTGAAACCACTATGAATACTCTCTATCCACTGGTCATAATCATTTACTCCTCTTAAACCCTCAATTCGTCCTACAGGTATACCTTTCTTGAAAGCGATAACTAGAGGCACTCCTAGGACATTGAATTCTTGACGGGCTTGATCAATCCTATCTATGTTCACCTTTGCAAAAGATACCTTGGACACGTAACTATCTGCAAGCTCATCAAGAATAGGCATGAGTTGTTTGCAATATGGACATTCATCTCTGTAGAACAGAACTATTGATGTTGAAGAGGATTTAATGTTGCCAACTATATCATGACTGGTCAACTCACGCATATCACCCTTAGCATCCATATCGTCAGAAGATTTGCTAATTTGGCCCTCTAGCTTCTTGGAGAGAGCATCAAAACTGAATTCATTGTTTCTTTCTTTATCTGGCATCTACCGTTGCCTCTAACTGATTCCTCTCGTATCCGATGATTAGGTCTTGTTGCTATCACTTACAAATCCCATTGCGCTAAAATACTCTCTTAAAGAGGGAAAAGATGGTATTGTTTTTTCATGTTCAGTTCTAGTAAGGAGCAACTACTTGCCATGGTAGTTGTAACAATAATTCTGGGAACAAGTATGATTCCTTTCGTATCTGCTGCAAGGGACTATTGGCCCACCGAATCTTGGAGAGTTTCAACACCAGAGGAACAAGGAATGAATTCTACAAAATTGGTAGAAATGGTGGATTATTTACAGGGTCCAAGTGCCCTTCGTCCACTTAGTGTTCTGATTGTTCGAAATGGATACATAGTCTTTGAAGAATATCTAAGTTCTACATATGATGAAAATCGGACTATGGATATCTATTCTTGTACACTAAGTATTCTCTCTGCGCTTATCGGCATTGCTATTGATGAAGGGCTTATCGAGAGTGTGGATTCTAAGGTCATGGAGTTTTTCCAAGATAGAGAGATTACTGTCGACACAGTGGAAAAATCTGATATTACGATTAGGCATCTCTTAACGATGACTTCTGGACTCTCTTGGGAAGAGAATTCTGACCCTACATCTATGAAAGTTACAGATGATTGGATACAATATGTTTTGGACAGACCAATGCTCCGTCAACCCGGGACATACTTTGAGTACAATTCAGGTGCGGCACACCTACTTTCTGCTATTATACAGAATGTCACAGGAAATACAGCAAGCGAGATGGCAGATGAATATTTGTTTAATCCAATAGGTATCGAAGAAGTTGATTGGGATGCAGATCCACAGGGCTACACTGATGGTACTGGCTCTTGTGATCTCACAACTAGAGATATGGCAAGACTCGGTTATCTCTACCTCAATAATGGTACCTGGGGTGAAACACAGATTATCCCTGAGCAATGGATTGAAGATTCTCAACAGTCAATTGTAAGTGTCAATACAATCAAGGACTACGGATATCTCTGGTGGATATATCGAGGTATGGACGCATATCATGCAGTGGGATTTTGGGCTCGAGTAATCTCAGTCATTCCTGAATATGATATGGTTGCAGTTGTTACTGGCTATGATAATAACGGTGATTTCTTACGAACCCAGTGGAAGTACGCCTTAGAAGAGTGGATAATACCAGCGGCGCAAGATGAGATTGTTCTATCAACACCCGTTGATTGGTTAACTTTCGGCATTGGAATTACTGCAGTCACTGCTGTTATTATAGTAGCAGTCTTGATTGCGAGGTTCAAGAAATAAGATGAATATTACATATTTCGAATTACCAATATGGAAGAATCGAAATCTGTGAAAGCTTGCGTTAAAACTGAGCGTTAAGTAACAATTGAACATAGAAAGTACCATGTCGCCAGTTGAAAGAGTGAAGACTCGAGAGAAGTTAATATTTGCATCAATTATGGGCACATCTGAGAATGAGATTACAAACGCAATCCTCTTCGCAGAAAGCATTCGAGCATTTGCTGGGTCACTCTCTAAGGTTCCAATTTGGTACTTTACTCCTGAGCTTGAAAAGCAGATATCTTCAGAATTGAAAAATCATCTTGCGCGTTTGAATGTAAACCTAATTACCTTTCAACTGGACCGAGAAGTCTTAGAATTCCCATTTGCTGGACAAGTGTTTGCAAAGGCTCTTGCTGAAATGACTGCATCAAGTCAGACGGAATTACTAGCTTGGATGAATACCAATAGTATGGTATTGAAGGAACCAAAGGAATTTCTCCTTGAAGAAGGGAAAAGCCTTGGTTATCGACCGGTCCATCACACACTCGTAGGTTCGCGTTATGATGAACCTCTTGATGAATTTTGGACTTTAATCTACGATTATTGTAAGGTGCCAGAGGAGCGTGTATTTCCAATGATGACACATGTGGATGGTGAAATGCTTCGACCATACTTCAATGCAGGCATTCTAGTTACACGACCGGAAAAGCAGTTGTTTAGAAAATATCGTGATTGTTTCTTGAAAGTATACAAGAAACCAAAGTTATTGGAATTCTATAGGCTGGATTCGCGGTATGCAATATTTGTACACCAAGCAGTGCTTTCAGGCGTAATCATGTCATCCGTACCAACAGAGGAATTGAAAGAACTGTCACCTGGTTACAACTATCCCATACATCTTTACTCTGAAGATATCACAGATAATCGCCCAGAAGGATTGGAAGAGTTAGTTACTCTTAGACACGAAGGGTTTCACACAGATCCTGAATGGGAGGAAAAGATACCTGCTGGTGATCATCTCAAGCATTGGATTGCGAGTCATCTAGTCTGATTTTCTTTGTTGGTTACAAGGGAAAGTTTCAGTCATCTCACTGCGCCAAAATATCTGCTTAATAAAGATTAGAACTTCATTCTATTAACCATTACAATGGATTGTGCACGAATAGTGAATAGAGCTCAATTAGTAGGTATTACTTTTTCATTCGTCGCGCTTATAGGCGTAGCAACTATAATTGCAATTCCGATGATGTTTCCTCCACCAGCAGATGAAATAGATACTCAGACCAACGAGATACCATTGGAGCCTCCGGAAGGACTCAGTTACAATGGTGTCGATATTTCATTTCTCAAGATCATGGGTTTCAAAATGACATACAAGGATGTGGTAGTCTATATTGATCCAGCATACTTCTTTGTTGATCGGAATGATTCATTTCTTGAAAAAGCGGATTATATTCTTGTATCTCACGAACATCCAACTCATTGCTCTTCAGGTATTGTAGATAGACTATCGGATAACGATACAATAGTCATCGCTGCACCTGGACCTGCTGAGATTGTCGATGCAGATATTATCGTTACACCAGGAGTTGTTCTCAACTTTGAGAATGTGAGCTTCGAGTTTGTTCCAAGTTATTGCTATCAAGCAGTACTCGCAGGCACAACTAGACCGATGCATACGAGAACTGAAAATAACACTGGAGTCATTATCGATTTTGAGGGAACCAGGATTTACCATGCAGCCGACACAGACCGAATACCCGAAATGCAATCAATCATGGCAGATATTGCTATTTTGCCATCGAGTACTACAGCTAATCATGCATGGATGAATGCCAGTGAAGCTGCAAAGGCAGTTGAAGATATCAAAATCAATTCTGACTTGAAATATGCAATTCCCACGCATTGGGATATTGGTCCAGGATGGTTTTCTGACCGCAGGGAATATGCAGAGGAATTTGCTGAACTTGCAAACTGTACAGTAATCATTCTAGATCATTTGTATTAATTGCCAGATGTCTTTAGTCAATGCATTTGATCTTAATTTCGAGAAGTATCTAATGTATTGGAAATTTTGACTGAATTTGGTCTTCCTACAGCTTGTCCAATAGTTCTAGAGCATAGTTCTTGGCGTTTTCAACATCGTTATGAGTTGGATGCGTTCGTAGGTCTGATAGATACTGGTTCCATTCCTCTTCGTCCTTAATTATCTCTTGATGAATGAAGTGTTCTATAGGCTCACTTGCTTTGCCTTGACAATGAAAAACTCCTAAGAGGTCGATATTCTTTTCGTCACAAACTTTCTCGAATGATGATTGACACCTACCAGCCCACTGATCAAAGAGTTGCTTGTTTCTCTCACTATCAGGCATGGTTGTCGCATGGGTAAAGAATCCAACTAGCTTGAACTGAGGGGAGTCAGGTAACTTGTCGAGAAACCCTTTCACTGGCCTTGCCAAATCACTATCATGGCAAGGAGCGCCAACGAGAAGCAGGTTATAGTTACATAACTTGTACATATTTACAGACCTGACTGTTTCGATATCTGTTTCAAACTTTGAGGAAATCACTTTGTACATATTTTCTGCAATGAGTTTGGTATTTCCCGTTTGGGAGAAGTAGGTGACCAAAGCGTTCATACGAGGTGGAAAAATCTGGCAGGTAATAAATAGAGTGCATCTACTGAACTTTTTCTCATCTGTTTTCTTTACTCAAGTGTATTTGTCACAACCTTTTTATCGTAATCCCGAACACACCGATTCCGCGTAAGCAATGGGCCCGTGGCATAGACTGGTTATTGCGCCGCTCTGATAAGGCGGATGTCGCGTGTTCAAATCACGTCGGGCCCACCACATTTCTTCAATTGATTCTCTTGACAATTCCTAACCTCGATCGGTAATATCAAACATACGGCTGGTATCAAGGTGGCCAAGAAGATTGGTCAATGTGATGAGAATTTGCTTGGCATCATCACTCAAATCTCCAGATTCAGTAGCATGATTGTGGGCCTCAATCCAGATTCTTTCTCGAGCCTGTTGAATATTTTGTAGTTCTTCCTGATCTATCTCTCCATCTTCAAGTGCCTTTTCAAGAAGCTCACCATATGCTCTAACATCGAATACAATCCTGTCGATGAGATTCCCTTCCTCTTCAGTAATCACTCCATCATCCAACGCTGTTTCTCTTAACTGACTCCAGACATATTCTGAGATTGGATCAAATGACCAACAGCATGGTAGACTCAGTGGGACGATAGCTTTTGTGTCCATCATCGTACTTGGAAATACAGGACAACATAATTCAACAGCCTCTGCTGAAATTTCTCTAACAGGTTTGTGTCGATAGATAGCAAGTGCGGATATGATTGATCCAACTAACCCATTGGCTGCAAGTACAATGATTGTCGTTTCAAGACTTAGGAGTTCTATCAGTATACCACCAATCGGAACAGCAAATATGCTAACTATCATGGTCAAAGTAGGAATGAGAGAGTACACTGCGTTACGATTCTCATTAGGAATCACATCAAGATAGAATCTAGGCATTAGCACATCAGCTAGATATCTTGGACTAAATGACATTGCAAAAGTGATAGCCATTAGTGCAACAGATACTAGGACAAATGTAGACTGTGCAGGGTTGGTCAACATAATTGCATATACTCCGATGAAGAATGTGACATCAGTTAGGAGAACAGCAAGAGCAAGCCATCTCTGTAGCTTTCGAATCCGCTTGGATATCATTCCTGCGATACCAACACCGATTGCACCAAGGATGAAGATGCTTGACCTTAGTAGTGCCGTCAATGCATCTGTTGTTGCATATGAGGCATAGAATGGAAAAAGAATTAGACCACTCCAAATTGCCCACCCAGCTCCTGAAATCATAATTCCTAAAATCATTAACCTGAGAGTGGTGTTTTGCGCTACTGTAGTTACTCCTCCCCTTAGATATCGAAAGTATGACCTGATACTCATTCTACCTCGTTTTAGATCTTGATGATCTCGTAGGAATCTGAGCAAGAAGACAGATACTAGCAAGAGAAGCGTTCCCTGAATAAGGAACATCACTTGTCTTCCGATGAAGACAAGGAAAAATCCACCGAGAATAAAAGATAGAGCGAGGAGGATTTGATTGAACATCGTGAATTTGCCATAGAATTGAGAGTAAGTACGACGGTCCCGGTCTTCTTTGGCATATAATTTGTAATTATTATCAAACCATGAGATGTAGGTACCAGACTCTAAACTTAGAGCAATAGCAACTAGTGCAAAAGATACTAAGACCGTGAGAAAATCAAAGGCCTGTGATAGAAGTATAAACCCAAATCCATAGGATAATGCTGCGATGAATAGCAACCATCTTTGCCCAACCCAATCGCCAATTGCACCTGATGGATAACTTACTATTGCTTGAATCGCAAACTGAACAGCGAGAATCATTGAGAGTTCCGTAATCGAAACGAATTCTAACGCGTGTAGAATAAGAAATGTATTAGTCAACATTACAGCAAAACTGTAAGCAAATATCAAGATGGTCGCTCTAGAGATGAATTGTTTGGCCTTTGGATTGAGATTGCTGATGCTCAAGGCGCGATGATACAAGTTACTCAGTGATAATCACACCTCATTGCGATTCTTTCGTCAAGTAATTAGTACTCACGGTACAACTCGTGTGTTCAATGAATATAAGTATATTGGACGTCCAATATATTCATTTCCCAAGGCGCTAGACTCTTTAGCGCGCGACAGGTTTGACAGAATCCATGAACAGAAGAGTTTGTGTTGTAGGAATTATTATACTACTAGTTGTTGGTGTTGGAGTTGTCATACTCTTAGGTCAAAATAATCTTGGAAATGGGGATACCTTTGATAATGAAGGAAGATATGACTCAACTATTTTGAATAACATGGGTGTGATTTACTCTGATCCATCAGATATCGAACATTGGAATAACGGTTATAGTGAGAGCGACAATTGTCCGTGGGGAGCTACACATAATGGTCTTGATTATATGTTCTCCAACAACTCACCAGTAATTGCGGCCGCTCCAGGTATTGTAGAATATATTGAAGTGGGTTATTTGGAAAATCTACCAGTCTACTATATAGCAGTTCAAATTAGGTTTAATGAGTCCGTTTGGCTGAATTATAGTTTTGAAGGGAATTCAGAAAATGAATCAGTGAGAGCCCAACAAGTGGCAATGCTTGATATAGAGATAGGTGATTGGGTTGCAAAGGGAGATCAAATTGGAAGATTTCTAAGACCTGCTGTATATGACCATGTCCACTTCAGTGTATATTTGAATGAGGTTGCAGCTTGCCCCCGAAGTGTTATGGGAGAATCAGACTATAATGAACTTATGAGTTTGGTTCATAGCTTTCACTCAGACTGGGAACTCTGTTACCCATAAAGAAAGAGTAAGTTATGAAAATAAAAAGTGAAGAGAGGATGATTCCTCTCTCCTCTAAATTGCAAATATTACTTGTTCTTCTCAACTATCTTCATCAAACCATAGATGTAGAGAATAATGAGAAGGATAGCAACTAGGTTGGAATTACCAATGACTGCCATCTGGGCGAAGAATTGGATTGATGACGATACAACCATTGCTCCAAATTGGAGATTCCCAAGATAGAAGACAATATTGTATGTGATGCCTAGAAGGAATACAAGTACCATCAGGATATAGAAGATATTTGCCAAGTCTTTGAAGTATCCGCCGATTTTTTCACCCATAAACCCAGCTAACAGCTTCAGGAGTCCATACATGAATATAATGATACCAAAAGCTATGAACAAACCACCACCCATGAATAGGAATTGTGGCATTGCATGGTTAAAACTGTCCACGCCAATGAAATCATCAATTACCCAGTTGGCATAGAACCCAACAGCCAGGATTATGAAGAGACCTCTTAGAAGATGGAAGACATTCTTTATCATGTCCCAGTTACCCATTCTCGGTTCAAGGAATGGTCCTAGGAAGAAGAGTAATCCCACCAAGAGAATCATTACAGCTGGTAATAGGAATGTACCAGTTGTGTCGAAGAACATGACTATTGAGTTAATCATTAGTGATAGACCTAGAACAATCCAGGCCATGTTTTCCCTGCCAATTGCATAGTACAATGGGAACAATACGCCGAGAACAAGAGCAAAATAGTACAACCACAATCCGACTACATTTGCGTCTGCGATTGCGGACATCGCTGTCCAAGGCATATAAAGTAGGAAGAATAGTACTAGAGCAACAGCAGCGAGGTAGAGTATTAGATCTTTAAAATTGACCTCCTCTGACATATGCACACTTCCTTGGCGTTTTACGCCAATTTCTGTATTTTTAGACATATGCAATTCACAATATAAAAGTGGCGTATTGACGAAGTATGGTTCGACAAAAGTGAAATCGTTTGGCGCCTTTATTCCAGAGCCTCAGGAACGACCTCTTTGGTTCCCTCTTCAGACTTCCTGATGAACTTCTAGAAACTTCTTAATGTAATTCCTTCCACCAATTGACTGTAGTAGAAAACACAGCATGATTGTTACAACCACAAACTTCTGACCAATTGTCACAGCTATTGACATTTCATTGGGACCTGCGAGATACATTGAGTATAGAAATAGACTCAGAACCAGACCAAGGATTATGTAGACCAATGCATAATAATTACTGTAGTTGGAATTTCCAACAATGGCAGCTACATGAAAAACGACAATTGGAAGTCCTGATACAAATGCAAGAGCTCCAAACATAAGATGTGTTTCTCTGAAGATATCTGAAGGAGTAAGAGCTCCTCCAACAAAAGTAAGTGCAAAAAGCACACCTATGATTGATCCAATAATGCTGAACCATAGTGGTTCCTTTTGACCTTTAAAGAGGGCTGGAAATGATATGAAGTAAGGAACTAGTAATACTCCGGTAATGAAGAGGGAGCTATTGAAAATGATAGATGATACAAAGTTTGATTGTCCTGAATATGCTGTTAACCGACCTAGGTCGCTGAAGAAATTGTACAGAAGGGAAAAACCAGGAGAGTTGGCATCTGCTGCTGTTCCTCCTGCATAGAAAAGCATCGCTACTGGAAGCAGAAGCAATCCTTGGATTGAACTAATGATTGACAATGTAAAAGCAGTTGATTGCCAATTACATGTTTTTTGCATTTTACCTCCACCAATCCTTTTCCTCAGTATCACCTGGTTTGGATATGTGCTCAGTAGTTTCTCCTTGAGCGAGCTGGTATGTTAAATCTACTGTAACGACACGAGCTAATCTCTGAGTGTACCTTTCTTTATGAGTTGGATTCAGCCCACGTTTGTATGAAAGTAATCCACCAAGGATAAGATCAACGAGAAGGAATGTCTTTCCTAGTGCATTGTAATAAGCTTCCTTGATGGTTATCTTCCTACCCTGATCTTCAGATTGAGTTTCTATTCTCATCAGCAGTCTTCCTAAGGTCTTACCTTTGAAGAATGCTTCAAAGACAAAGAAATAGAAGAATCCGAATAGAACTGCGAGTAATGATGGCCAAGGTGGTACCATAATGGAAAACAATGGGACATAGATAACTAGGTACGAAAGAACTCCAAGTGCTAACGCGAAAAAGGTGTATATGGCTGCCGAGAAGAGTGAGAAAACAGACATGTAAATCGATTGCAGTATGAATGAGTAATATGTTGGATCAATAACTTGCCAGACAAACTCAGATAGCATTCTTAGAATAGAGATGTCTATGAGGACTGCGAAGATTCTAGTATTGAATTTGGCATAATATTCTCCACTTCGTTGTCGAGTTATATTTTTGATAACATAAATAATCAATACGATAACTAATGCAAATCCACCCAACAAAATGGCAATGAGTATTAGTATTGTCGTGGGATCTATCATCAGATCTGCCTCAGAGATAATAGAAATCCGAGTAGATTGGGTTTGTAAAGAATCTTTTGAGTAAGAAAGTAATCACCCAAATGATTGATAAAGTACTGTTCATACAAAAGACGATTATCATTCCAATTTGTTGCTGAACGATCTAGAGATTTTCGGGGATGCTAATGAAAGGATTCTATTTACAACGGAATATCCTCGCAGGTATCATGTTTATAGTCCTCCTATTTTCGTTCTATACGTTCGGAAATGATTCTCCATCATTCATTGCGTTTTTTGATTATGACCTAGAACATTCAACTCATTCCGTTTGGCGTTCTCAGGATGATGATTACGCACCTAATGATTCAATCTATATAGATAGCGAAATCGATTTCTTTGCTCTTGGTATTCCAGGAACTGGTTCTTCTGATGATCCTTATATTATCAGCAACTTATGGATTGATAGTGGAGAACCAGCAATTGAAATCCTCAATGTTGAAGCGAGTTTCATAATCACTGATTGTCTTTTGTGGTCTGACAATAGTATTTCGATTCACAACTGTCAAGATTTCATCATAGAGGATAATGATGTCCGACGATATAATGGGGTTACGGGGATATTCATTTCCGACAGCAATGATTTTGTAATAAGAAACAATGCTATTGTTCCCGATTTCCCAAATACAGTCTTTACATCATTTGAGATGGGCATATTCATTGACAATTGTAGAGATTTTCGTATAGAAGAAAATAACATCGACAGATGTACGAATGGAATGGAAATCTATGGATACGCCATAACGATCAGAAACAATGTCATTTCAGGTAGACGCGGAACTTGGGGAATTTATGGACGAATATCAGACAGCTTGATTGTGGACAATACAATCACAAAGTATCAAGAAGCCATTTCCCTACTCGATAGCACCTATAACGAAATATCTGACAATACGTGCAATGACAACGATAGAGGGATAGGAATCTGGAATAGCGGTCAGAATAACATTACAAGCAATATATGCTCTGATAACGAATTCTCAGGAATAGTCTTGAGCGGTGCTAGTTCAGAGAATATGCTCAAAGAAAATCGATTAGTCCGGAATACTGAATATGGCTTGCGGATTGACTCTGAGTATTATGCTTTTGGAGGAGAGAGTTCCAATCCGCAGGGCAATCAAATCTTCAGAAATGTATTCATTGACAATAATGGCGGTGATATTCAGGCATATGACAGCGGTGGAGGAAATGGTTTTGGCTATAATTACTGGTCAGATTGGATATATCTAGGAGATGCAGATGATGATGGGTTTATAGATGAGCCTTATCCTATTCTGGGTGGCCAAGTAAGTGATATCTATCCACTTGCTAATGAAGAATTGGCTCTTTCTCTAGATATAGAGTCCATTTTAATAACACCTGGATTTGGCTCTGTCAGATTGTCTGGTGTACAAATCACAATAATTGGGTCCTTGGCGGTAATTATTTTTGTACCCAATTTGGTGTGGTATGTAGATGGAAGAAGGCAACGACAGCAGTCTGAACTCTAGATTCCCAACGCCTCAGGAACGACCTCGTGAATATAGTTCAATGATGTCAAAACTTCGTCAGAAGTTAACTCAAAGATTATTGGGCCCTTAAAATCGTCCTTCAATAGTTCCAATAGGAACTCTCGAACTGGCATATCTTCGGTACCTAGTGGTTTATGGTCTACGTATCCTCTCTCTCCTAGCTGTGAGGGCCTACCATCATGGAGATGTAATTCAATGATTTTATCGCGATGCGTGGAATAGAACTCATGCATGGTTTCATCTCCAGATTGTTTGGATAAGAGATGTCCAGTGTCAAAGCAGATTCCAGTGCCATACTCCTCCACCACATCTCGAGTAACATCAAATGGAAAATCAAGATTTTCAATCGCTATTCTAGTAGGATCAATCTCTGTCTGAGTGAGAATCTCCTCTATACTGGTAGCTGAGAATCCAGACATCAACATGCAAATCATGTCAACGCTTGGTTTTGGATACTTAAGTTGTGAGAACTCAGTTGCAAGCGATCCAGTGGAATGTAGAACGTAGACCTCAGGCTCAATTGGCTCCAGTCGCTGAATCATCTCCACTATAGACTTCACTCCACCTTTTCGTATATATTCGTTGAACGTAGCGAGTTCTACTGACCAGAGTGGTAGGTGAACTGTGTATGCATGACCTAGTTCATCTTTGAGTTCGACCAGATCTTTAATTGCGACTTCAGAGAGGGAGTTGGGAATGATATATTGGATCTCCGCGGTGATTTCAACTACGGAAATATGTTCAATCTCCAAAGACGATTTGATATGATCCACGATATTGAAGTTTGAAAAATCAGGAATGCCGCCCGATATAATTTGATTGGCTACTCCACTGAACTCGAGAGATGTATGACCGAATCTCATAGTGTATCATCTCAAAGATGAGAAGTGGAGAGTCCAAGTCCTCCATTTCTACTTATCTAAAACATAGCCATAAGCCACTGGTTCAACTGGTAGATGATTGGTAGGAATAGAGTTGCGGTCAAGGATATCACAACAAGTAGTGTGTTGATTGATGGACCAGCTGTATCCTTGTAGGGATCTCCCACCATATCTCCAATAACGGCATTGCCATGTATTTCTTTATACCGCGGATGATTGTGTTCATATTCTGGTGACTCAATCATCTTCTTCGCATTATCCCACGCACCACCAGCATTACTCATAAGAAGAGCCATTATGAAACCTACAATGACTGCACCACCAAGATATCCACCAAGAGCCGCGAGACCCAAAATGGCACCTGTAATTATGGTGACACCGATGGCCATTATTGTTGATGGTAATAACTCACGAATTGCACCAGAAGTTGCAATGCTTATACAAGTTTCATAATCAGGTCTAGAGGTGCCTTCTAAAATTCCTGGATCTTCTCTGAACTGTCTACGAATTTCTTCAATCATCCTTCCTGAATTACGATCTACTCCAAGAATAAGCATTGCACTAAAGGTGATGGGAATGAGAGACCCAATGAATGCTCCTGCTAAGATGAAAGGATCTGCTAGATTGACAACTGCTAATGCACTGCCCAGAACCACTTCAGATGCCTCAATGAATGCTGCAAAGAGAGCAAGAACTGAAATTGCAGCAGAGCCAATTGCAAATCCTTTGGTAATTGCCTTAGCAGTATTTCCAGCTGCATCCAGCTTGTCACAAGCCACAATTGCTTCTTTTGGCGCATCTGATTGTTCAATGATCCCTCTTGCATTGTCAACGATGGGACCATAGCTATCTGAACTCATGGTCAATCCGTTAGTAGCCAAGAGCCCTACTGCTGCAATTGCCACTGCATAGATTCCTCCTTCCCATCCTCCAAGTCCAAAAGATGTAGAGGTTGAACCCAGCATAAAGGAAGCAACAAGTGCAATGACTACACCAAGAACAGATGGCACAGCACTAAGAAGACCATAAGAATATCCTGATAGAATAAGGTTTGCTGCACTCTTCTCAGCTTCTTCAACTATTTCTTTGACAGGTTGGAACCCTAAAAGGCCCTTGTCATTTGTGAATACGTCAGATGTGAAACCGATGAATACACCAGCAAGTAGTCCAAAAATTGCTGAGAGTGAGATGGAAAGGTCTATTCCAAGTGCAGAGAGAATGACCAAAACAAAAACACCAAACAGAATAGTTGTGATATATGTTCCACGATTCAATGCTGGACCTGGATCCTCTTCCTTATTGGGTCGAACAAGATAGACACCAATTACGGATGCTATTGTACCTAGACCTGCAATGAAGAGAGGTAAGAGGCCAAACACTATTGGAGGGGAGAATATTGCATCAATTCCAGCTCCAAGTAACGCCGCTGCCAAGATTGCTGCTACATTGCTATCAAAGATATCAGCTCCAGTTCCAGCAATATCGCCTACATTATCTCCAACATTATCAGCAATTGCCGCAGGATTTCTTGGGTCGTCTTCATCTATATTAAACTCGATTTTTCCTACGATGTCAGCAGCCATATCAGCGGTCTTTGTGAAGATACCACCCCCTGCTTTAGCAAAAAGTGCTACAGTACTAGCTCCGAAGGAGAATCCTGTAATTATCTCCCAGAGCATGGGTTCATCTAATGCTGGAAATAATAAAGACCAGAGTACATAAAGTGCTGCCAATCCAACCAGAGCAATTCCAGCAATCATGAGTCCCATCACCGAACCAGCTCTGAATGCAACCATGAACGCAGGACTTAATCCGCCCTCAGCAGCAGCTGCTGCAGTACGTCGATTTGCTCTAGTCGCAACAGCTAGACCAATGTAGCCTGCAGCCATACTTGCCATAGATCCAAGAACATAAGATATGGCAATTGGAATCCCAAGACCTCCAAATATCAATGAAATGATCACAGCTAAAACGAGCGTGAAAGACAACAGTATTCGGTATTGTATCTTAATGAAAGAGCCAGCACCGTCTTGAATTAGCTTGCTGACTTCTTGCATCTGCTCATCTCCCTCATCCGCTTTCAGGACCTCTCTATATGTGAAAAGAGCTACAAGTATAGCAAGAAGACCAGATGAAAAGCCAACAAATAGGAACAGGATATCAGTCATGGTTGCTTCGTATTGCTTGAAAAAAACCATATTATAGAGCTTACTGTACACTGGATTTTGATAGAAATAATAGATACCGTACCCTCATAGGATACGGCTTTACTTGTTTTAACGCCATGACTCCATTGTTTGAAGTTCGTGAGCCTCGATTGCTGGGTCGACCTCAAGAACCTCAACCTCAATCATCTGGTCGCCTTGTTTAATCAGTGGAAGAATATCAATGCCTTCAGTCACCTGTCCGAAGACTGTGTGCCTTCCATCGAGATGTTTGGTCTTCTCCCGTGTGAGAACAATAAAGAACTGAGATCCTCCAGTATCTCTACCTGCGTGTGCCATCGACAATGCCCCAACATCGTGTTTCTGTCTGTGACCTCGAGTTTCGCAGGGAATTGCATAACCAGGACCACCTGAACCGGTACCAGTTGGGTCTCCACCCTGTATAACAAACTCGGGTATCACTCGGTGAAACTTCAGCCCATTGTAGTAACCCTGCTGAGCAAGAGTAACGAAGTTCTTCACCGTATTGATTGCATCATCATTGA
>JAEORG010000125.1 GCA_016841005.1 Candidatus Thorarchaeota archaeon
AAATCATCGGAGGGTTGATTTTTAGCAAATTCAGAAATGCACTCTTCAGGAGGTATGCCCCTGTTGATATCACTTAGAAACTTAGAGAAAGTTGCGGAAAGAAGAGGATGCCTTGAGTTTGCCACCATTTCAATTGCATCAAAGATAGTTCCACCTGATTGGAATACCAAGATGAATTGTTCAAAGACCAGATCAGCTTCCTCAGATAGATTCAGTTTGTATCCATTCATCACGGAAATTGGATATGTTGCAACAATGTAGTATGCCATTACAGAAGCAAGCAATGCAATCAATATTGCAATCAATAATGAAATGTTCAGAACATAGAGAAGCATTATCAGACTGAGGAATAGAACACCCCCGGACAAATACGACGCGGAAACAACCCCCTCTGGAGTAATGTTCATCATTGGTAAAAGAAATAAAACCGCCTTATGGAGTTCCTTATCTTTCGTACGACCTCCGATTTTGTACAAAGGAATCTTCTTGGACACATTACAAAGTTGCTCATAAAACGCCATCAGTAGTTCATATGATGAATCTCATATGCCACTCTTAAATTCCCCGCATCAATTAATGAAATCAGTAAGATGAGTCTGGGTGGTGAATTCTTTGTATAACTGGCTTGCATTGGTATAATTGATGACGGGATTTCGGAGATAATTTCCAATTTCTTCGATAGCTTCACGTAGAGTTGTGAACGTTTTACCTCCAGAAGTGAGAGCTCGTTTGGCAATCTCTCTGAATCTCCAGACTCCCAATGGCACCCATTGACTCGGATCAACTTCCATGAACACAAGAACTCCAGCTTGACGTCGCAAGTGTTTCACCAAGTGCTCTAATGCAGGTAGTCGGGTCGCATAGTAGGCCCCCACTATTTTGCTTGCATAATTCTTTCTGCCTTTGTACCATTCAAAATCTGACATCACAGGTGGATTCAACCCACCTAACCAACATTCCAAGGCTTCGAATTGCCAAGCACTCGGAACATATAGAAGAATAACTGTGTTCCCAAGTGCATAATCAACATATACATGATAATTGTTTATCCAAGGTAGATGTAGAATCTCTTTGTGGAGTTCCCTACCAATAATATCATCTGTAGCAGTGATACTCCATAATGTTGGAACCAATCGTCTTCGTTTCTTCGCTCCTAGTAATCCAATTGATAATAATCTGGTCATGTGTTCTTGTCTAACACCGTCCTCAAACATCTCCATTATCCCAGTGGTGGCGTTCATATCAATGTCAGATGTGGCTTTGTCAACAGATATTGGAACTTTTGGATTATCATCTAATCGAAATGAATCAAGTGGCGCTGAAGGACCGATTGGTAATGTACGTCCTGTGAATACACTTGTGAAGGTAGGTCGTTTTATTAGTGTGGCCTCAGAATCTAATGGGACCTCAGATAATGCCATTGTCTGAGTTTCAGCCAAACTTCTTGATGGATTGATTGCATCATCAACTGCTAACCTTTTCTTTGTCCTAACTAAACTAAATCGAATTGAGAGAATCTGATCAAGGGTCTTATTCAACCAAAGATCAGGACGTTCCATTAGAGAAGTTTCTTCTCCTTTGATTGGGGGAACTAAAGGACCTGCAAGCACCTTTGGGTATCCTTGATTTCCAACGAAGACTGCAGGTGGTGATGATCCTTCAAGATTATTTCCTGATACTGCACTCTCAATATTTACTAAGGCTTTTGCTCGCATTAATAGAGGACATGGTGTAACACCACAGAGAGCTCTATGACCCATGCATCTAGAACACATCGAGTCTCCACTCTTTGGTGTGCTCTTGACCTTTGGTTCAAGCTTCTGCTGTGGCATAATGCTAAAACTTCTCCATTATAATATATCATCCAACGATTTGTACAATGCCCCAAGCTATTTAGACCTGTCACTCGGGATTGCCGATTTGCCACAGACCATCTTAGAATGGAGAAAGCAACCAAACCCGACGACTTTCAAGTGACACTACTGTAATTGCTATCAGACATAAAGCAATGAACATCACATCAGCACCATTCGGAGGCCAGTTTATGAAAAAGAGCAGATAAATCACCAGCATTGCAGAAAATAAAGTAACCAAAAATAAGAAGCGTGGGAGCAAACGCTTTCCAATCCTAACAAATAAAGAGAGTGAACCAACTCTCACTAACTTTACAACATAATAATCTCCATGATTATCTTTTTCCACTAGTTCAAGCTCAACTAATTTAGTCAGATGATGTAGAGCAAGACTCGGACTTGAAAACCCTAGGGATCTCTGGATATCCCTGACACCTAATTTATCATGAGTAAGAAGGAGTGCATAGACACTCATCGTCCGTCCTTTCAATAGTTTGTTAACAGTTTCCCTTTCATCTTCAGTAGTCACTAGTTTCACTCCAAACGCGAAAAACAAAACGTAGTGGACATCTAGCAATAAAAAGACGCCCACTAACGCGATTGAGATGGTATTGATTTTCTATTCAGATGGGTAAGGGGCATTCTCAGTTATGGCAGTATAGAAATTACTGACAGGGCCATCCAAGAGACCTCCAGTGTCTAACCAATGAGATGTAGGGTCATAGGAAGTGTCCTGTGGCCAGCCCCATTCAGTAAATCCGTTCCAAGTACCGTTTGAAAGGTCTAGCTTTTGATCAGCATAATAATATTGTAGAGCCAGAAATGTACCATCATTGAAGTAAATCCCAATGTTAAATGTCGGATACCAATTGGTAATCTCTGGAGTACCCTCAGAATCAGGCAGATCATCAAGAGTATTGATGAGAGTTCCTCCTAACGTTTCCCATTGAGCTACTGATAGACTACCTGTCCCTACAATATTGGAATCGTAAGGAGAGAAGAGTACTTCTATATTTGCTCCTGATGCAGTCTGTAGCATTTTCACTCCATCAACATATGCAGAAGGTTCAGTCTGCGCATAGTAAGTCGAAAGGTCAGGATTGACGAAAGTGCAGTTGTAAATCCAGTAGAAGGATACGTCTCCACGTCTGCTGTTCAAATAGTCAGCAGCCCTTATGCCAAACCCTCCATTTTGAGGTGTTGTTGGTGTTGTTGGTGTCGTGGTTGGTGTTGTGGGAATAATTCCCGGGAAAAGCATTGTAGCGGCAAACAGTCCAGATACCACAATTATAGCGATAACAATTGCAGATGTCATTGCTGTGCTCATACCTGTTTCATATTGTTTCATGTTTTATCCCAGTTGAGAATATACATAGATTTGATATGACTCTACGTTTGAAACAGTGTGTACAAATCATTGAACAGTCTTGTACATTCTTTGAAACAAAGGAATGAGCTTGATGCCAACCAGAAGAGAGAGAATTGCTGAATTATTGGAAAGAACTGAGTATCCTCTCACTGCAGAAGATATCTGTAGAGAACTAGATATCAAAGACAGGTCTATCGTTTACGAGGATATCGACCACATCTCAAAATCTGTAAAACACGAGCAAAAAGAACTCCTTGTACAACCTGCTAGATGTGGAAATTGCGACTTTGTGTTCAAGGTAAAAGGTTCTGCTAAGAGACCCTCTAAGTGCCCAAAATGCAGGGGACAATGGATTATCTCTCCAGGGTATTTGATTAGGGATAGAAAGTAACTTATTGAACCGATAATTGTATGTACCGAGGCTTTAATCGTGGATGATTGGATGAAGAGGTTGATTGATGTGCTCATAGGTTTTAATCAACCTATTGAACTTGCAGATCTCCGACGACTACTTGGTCCACATCCTGACGCGCCTATTGGTGATCCAGATGACAAATTCCTATTTGATGCTATTAATAAAATTCGCAGTCAAACAATAGATGCTGGATTGACGCTTGTAGTTGAAGATGGATATTGTGTTAGCTGTGGTCGAACGAATTATTTCTCTCCAAGTTTTTCGTATACATGCGAATACTGTAATAAGAAAACAGTCACTCCTCCGAAGTTTTGTTTGAATCGTCGAGATCAAATCTATTAATCCTCATCATCGAATTTGTGAACTTTCAGAAGTCCTTGATTCACACGTTTGATACTCACGACACGAGTAATGACATAGTCTGATATACCAAATTCTGTTTCTTCAACATAGCCGTTAATAATAACAGGAATACCAACTCGTGGAAGAAACTGACATTTGTCAAGTACATTTGCAGATACATGGACATCATAGATTCTTCGAGTTTCTTCATCCTGCACAACAAGCTTGGTCTTCCCATACCATCTCCTACTGCTAACTCTCGTAGTAGTGCTCTTTCCTACTTCACGGATTATCCCTCTAATAATTGCCAAAGATATCAATCGCTCCATGTGGTTTTGAGTTGTCCATATCTTCCACCGCCACCAGGAATATAATCTACTTCTCCATTTCGATAAGCTTGAATTATGGGAGCAACCTGTTGTCCAGAGTTCCTAATATCCCCAATCTTTATTTTCGTGAGGATTTGAGTTTCAGTTCCTAGGTTTTCTATCATTGAATTGTAGATTGTCCGCACAGATTTAACCTTGTTAGATTTGGTCCTAAGTGCAGATTGAATCATGTCTAATAATGGAGGCATGTGGAGATATGAAGGTCGATGTTTAGGACTACTACTTGTTACTTCGCCAAGCATCGCAGCTCTATCTCGTACTCCTAGTCTTAGGAGTTTTCCATCATGTGGACATTTCACAGCTCGCTTAGCTATATCAGATAGCAGTCGCTCATGTTCATTTGCATATTTGAGGTGAATGTAGATATTCCTATCATCATAACTTGGAGAGTTATCACCCTCTTTGATAATCAGAGTTCTCCGACATTTTGAACAGAAAGACAAGTAGTATTTTCCAAGTTGTGGAGCAAGACCAACATTAAGAGTGGCAATTCTACCTGCTTCTCTTTTCAATGCTTTACGGACTTCAGCAAAGGTTGGTGTTTCTAATCTTAATTGTACAAACTCACGACCCAATTTATCAGGTGTTGGTGAATGTGCATCGCTTGAGGAAATGTATGTTAGCCGTCTTAGAGATGGAATATAATCTGCAATTTCCGAATCAGCTGAAAGACCAAGTTCAAGGAAGTGAACATGGTCAGCTTCAGATCCATAACACGCCTTGATACTATCATACTTTCCCTCTCTAAATATTGCTCTAAATGGAGTAAATGCATGTGCAGGTCCAATCAATCCCCCAGAATCTCTTACCAAACCAGCAATATATTCAGCAGTTAGATTGACCCTTGGTCGTCCACCCCATTCGTGATCAAGATTTGGGGAATTAGGACCTATCATCTTTCTCAGTTGTCTGACTGAATCAAAGTCAGGTAAAAGTACAACATGATGTATCGAGTCTTGATCTTCTATCTCCACAGTAGGAATGAAAGAGATATCATCATAGGTTAGTATCTCATTTTTAATCTCCAGAGTTTTTTCGATATGATTTAACCAGTTGGGTTGTGTTGCATCTCCAGTCCCAATTAGATCAATCCCTTTGTACTTAGCACCTTGTGCTAAGTTAGGAATCGTCATATTCTTGCTAACACCAATAGAATGCAGAGAATGGATATGCAAATCAACTGCAAACTCATGCATTAAAGAATCCTCAGATGTTAATGTTGACTTTGACAACTTCTGATTGAAGTGCAGCCTCAAAGGCGTCAGGTCCTTGTTCGAGAGTAAATTCTTTTGATAATAACCGTTTTACTTCGATTCTTCCCTTCTGTAGCATCATGATGGCCATATCATAATCGCCATGAATTGTCCCAAAGATTGACAATTCGCGATTAATCATATATTGTGGATCCATATCGAAATTTCCTTCAGAGCGACCTGTCAATGCAATAGTTCCATCCTTCCGAACAATGTCTAGAGCAGTCTGAAGTCCTTTATTGGTACCAGTTGCTTCAACAACAATCGAAGGACCTACTCCACTTGTAGAATCGAGTATTTTATTTTCCCAATTTTGTTCTCGCTTTATAATATTCTGAAGTCCCAATTGTCGTGCAACACCAAGATGCCACTGATTCTCTCCTAACAAATAGACTTCTGCGCCAAATGCATCAAAGACTTGAGCCATTAGGAGACCTGCTTTTCCAGTACCAATGACCAGAACGGACTCTTCAGGATTTACAGTTGATCGAGTGTATGTTTCAATTGCAATAGCCAAGGGTTCAACAAACGTACCTGTTACTGAATCAATCTCATCAGGTAATTTATGGACATTTTCTGATGGTACACAAAGAAATTCAGCCAAAGCACCATCCGCAGAAATTCCTAGGACTTTTTTTGATACACAGAGATGTCGTTTCTTATTCTTACAATACCAGCAAGATCCACATGATAGATCTACTTCAGCTGTTACTGGTGTACCAACTTTGAACTCAGGATCAGAACTCTCGTGTATAACACCTGCAAACTCATGACCTAGAATCAGAGGTAAGTCAACATCTACTTCACCTTTCCAGATTCTCAAATCAGTCCTACTTATACCAACAGATCGTACTTCTATTCGAACATTCCCAGGCATTAACGGAGGAGTCGGAGTGTCAGCTAATTGGAGTCCATCCCGTGTTAATACCAAAGACTTCAATTGATTACCCGCATTCTCAGCACCAGCTCCTAAATCAATAAACCCTTCGATTTGTGTATGACATTATTAGGAGCAATGAGATGGAGAGAAAAATTGCATGAGTGAAGCACCTTTTTACAGTCGAAGGCTTACGAGCCAAGAGCTTGATATTTGGCTCAAACTTGGTAAACAAGCGAGTACCGAAACCGATGACAACAATTTGGCACAGTCGTTTCTCGATCTAGAAGATAGTATGTTCTTCATATCATATCTAGGAGAGAATATAATCGGAGGCTCTTCAATTTACAGGGATACTGCTAGAAATGCGATGGCATTACTTTCAGTGAGAATAACTGAATCACATAGAGAGCGTGTGAGTACCCATATTGTGAAATCCTCATTACCATTCTTTCGATCTGTTGCTATCCGTCAAGTTGATGCAATTCTTAGTAATTCTACCAATGAGGGAAGCCACCCATTTCCCATTCAGACTGAATTACAAAGCTGGACAGAAAAATCTCTAGAAGAGAACGGATTTGAGCCTTCAGAACAAATCCATTACTCAACATTTGAAGTACCTGAAGAAAAGATAGATTCAGCGTTTATTTGGGATAGCCTACCTACAACTAATGATGAAATTCGAAGACTGTTCTGGTCACTAAACGATGAATTCAGACCGGATTACTCAAATGTATGGCTAGGTATGAATTTAAGCCGTGCCACAAACACACTCCGTACTCAGACAATTGACTCTGATTGTTGTGTGGCGGTCCCAACTTATGTTGTTAAAGATGAAATGGTTATCCCAGGATTGCTTATTGATACACAGAGTCAGTCATCGGAAGCAACCATGGCTGTACTGAAGCTGTGTCAAAATGATAATTTGAGAACTATTTCGATATATACTGTAGAAGAGAAGAACCAGAATTTACTCGATGATTTCATTGACATATGTGGTAGACCAATCAAACAGAGAAATCTTACTCTTCTCAGAAAATTCCTGTAATGTATCGGAAAGGCTTTTGTTGGCATTGAGAATCTTCAGTTGGCGCATTTAATGGCAACACTTCGGGCAGTGAAAAGGGGCACTGGAATCCATCTTACATATGGTGAGATTTCATTTGCACTAGACACTGGAATTAGAGGAGTGACAACCTTATTATCTCACGCACATGCGGATCACATTGGTGGAATTGAAAAAGCAAAGCAAATCTTCTCTACCAGAGCTACTCATGATGCATTAGAAGCTAGAGGGGGAAAACTACCCTCAGATTGTAACTATGTAAACTATGAAGAAACAATAGGGAAAATTGGAGCCTATATCACACCGTTGAATGCAGGTCATGTCATCGGTTCATCCATGTTTAAAATTGAATTTGACGATGGAATGACCGTGCTGTACACAGGAGATTTCAACGTCATAGATAGTGTTGTTCACAGAGCAGCGACTCCAATCAAAGCTGATGTTCTTATAATGGAAGCCACATATGGAACTCCTCAATGGGTATTTCCGGAACGAACTGAAATTCATGATCAAATTGTGGAACGAGCAAGGAATCTTATTGAGATAGGAAAGGTACCTGTATTTCAAGCCTATTCCTTGGGAAAAGCTCAGGAGGCAATTGGACTATTCAACGAAGCAGGTATTCAAGTCGTATCGGGTAATCCCGCTATCGATTCTGTTTCAGACGTCTACAATTCTCATGGAAACCATCTGTCGTATGTAAGTGTTGAATCACCTGAAGCAAAGGAAGCTATCAAAGAGGGCTGTGCAATCGTATCATCTCATCCGAACCACACTCTTTCTCATGTGAGTAAGAATATTGGGCTGAGTTATAGGAAAGATCTGAACCGTAGAATGGAAAGATATAACCTCTCAGGATGGACGTTGGGAGAATATAAGAATGAAGGCTTTCCTCTTAGTGCTCATACTGACTTCCCACATCTCATCTCCTTTGCTGAAGCAGTTCAACCGAAGATAGTATATTGTTTTACAGGAAATGCAGGTATTCTTTCAAAGCATCTATCACTTAAAGGGATTAATGCAGTTCCACTAGAGTAGGTGATTTCATGTATCAAGAAGATTCGGATCTTGTAGAACCTATTCATGCAGAATCTTTCTTCTCTGTAAGCACAACTGGAGAAATTCACGAGCGACTTTCATTTGAATATCTTGACCCTGAAGGATATTATCTCAAAGTTATTAGTGACCAAGAAATGCTTACTGAAGAGATTCATAAATTATCTACCAATATGCAACACTTTCTGGATTTGGAGCGAGTTGAGATTAATGAAGAAAGGGTAGGCTCAATTGTTCGATATACAGATATATTCCCAAAAGGTGCAAGTCAGGTGGTTTCAGTCGTATACCTTATCGACTTTGGAGGAAAGCTCGTTTCAGGAGGGAACAAAATCCAAACTTGGTTAGAAATAGAAGAAGCTCCGTATGATTTTGAGATAATCTGGAGATTTCCAGTGGGCACTCATATTTCTACAATTGAAACAAAATTAGAATATGATATCTTTAGAGACCTTGTTGTCCTGTGGGCAGAGGAGGGGATGGAGGTAGGAGGATACGAACTAATGGAGTTTATTCTGCCCGAGTTACAACTAGATACCAGAATTAAGAAGAATATTTGACAATTGGTGATATAATGATTGCACAAAACATCCCTCAGCTTGAATTCATCGCATACGGGATCATTATTTCAGGGATTGTTATAGTCTTGATAGGATTCTTCCTAATGAACAAATCAGCTAAAAGCCAAGAATCTAGCAACAAAATGGAAACCAAGGCTATTGTATTTATTGGACCAATTCCGCTGGTTTGGGGATTCAGTAGGAGGACTCAAGGAATTTTATTTATTCTCGCACTAGCTGTGGTGATTTTATGGTTTATTTTCTTTTTCTAGGTAGAATTGAACCTCATGTGTGTATTACTTGAAGAGTACCAAAGCTCATAGATAACTACTGAGCGGTGAATATAGTGAAACATTATGTTGTTTGTATGTCGAGCATGTGGTCGTGAATCAAACGATATTGACACTGTATTAAATGGTAGTTGTACTTGTGGGGGTACTCATTTCAAATTGGTGTCCCAAAATCGTCCACATCTACCAACTACTATGACAACAAAGGAAGAAATTAGACGAGATTTACATCGATGGCTGGACCTAAATATCGACACTATGGATCCTGATATGATTGCGGATATCAGAGTGACATTTGAGATACCCAACAGAGAAGAGGAGTAATATTATCCATCACTTTTCTCTTTAGTAGATTCTTCATCAAGAGGTCTTTCAATACGAGAGATTTGACTCTCAATCTCTTCATCCAAATCAGTTTTACCTTCAACCATAACTATTCTCTGAACAGCTTTGAGATTGTGTATCAACGTATCCAACCAACTATAGACATCACCGGGATATGCCCACAATTCGTAATCCTTTCGGAGTAAATCAGAAATTCCTGAAGGATTGTATCCCTCCTTTCGCTTCATCACCATCCATCGGCCTAAAGATATCATTCCATGGTTACATTCAGGATAGAGGCTACACCCACAATTGAAGAAATCCCTAGTCCAACGAGAGAATACTTCGAAGACCCATTTTGGTAATCGAGATGCTCCGCTTTTTGGATTAGTAAGATTCCCCAAATCTGAAAAAATGCCTGAGAAGAGTCGAGTCGGCATATGTGTCTTGAAGGCAGTATTTACTTCTCCTTGCAAGCGATTTGATAGATACACATTTTGAAATGGTTCAAGATCTATTGCTATTCCCAAGACATCCTGAGTGCTTGTCTTCTTAGCAACTGCAAATCCTTCTGAAGGAGTCAAAAACGAAAGTGAAGTAGCACGACCCAATTCTGTTGGATGAGAGCCTCCTTCGCGAACTCGAATCATATGGCGTTTCACGAGGTGTTTGAGTGCATCGGAAGGTGGTACTGAAACTGAAAGCATCTTCATATATGCTCTAGCTACTGATTTTAATTCAACGAGGCCTGTCGAACATATTGTTGCTAGGATTTGTTCAGCACTATGTTCTAAATCAGCAAAAGGTTCGACGTCCTCAATATCACCGGCAAGAAGCTGTACTGCAATTTCATCTTCGTTCTTATCCTGACCACCATGGTATTTTCTATCAGGTTGGACAAGAAGATATGCTTTCCCTCTATCATGTTTTCCAAGTCTTCCTGCTCTTCCAAGCATCTGTTCGAATTCAGCCGTTGAAATCCAATCTGCACCCATTGCAAGTGTTTCGAAAATCACTTGTGATGCAGGTAAATCTACACCTGCACCCAAAGCAGCAGTTGTCACAACGCATTCATATCGTTGCTTACTAAAAGCATTTTCAATACGACGACGTTCTCCATATGAAAGACCCCCATGATATACAACACTTCGAACTCCATGCTCGCTCAACCAATCGCTGATTGAGTGGCCGCGACGTCTTGAGAAGGTAAAAATTATCGATTGCCCTTTGTTACCGAAACTACTCTTCTTTTGAAACTCATTCTTCACAAGCCTTCGAATGATGTACCGTTTATCCTCATCACTTCTAGCAAAAACAAGATGCCGCTCAAGTGGAACAGGACGGCCTGTATAATTAACTAGTTTTAACTTCAGTTCTTTTGCTAGGTTTTCAGGAGAACCGACGGTTGCGGAAAGTGCTAGAACCTGCGCTTTTGGTTCATGAAACCGCATTCGAGCAAGAAGTCCGTCCAACTCCGGACCTCTCTCTTCATCTGCTAAGTTCTGAATCTCGTCGACAATGATCGTTCCTATTTTTCCCAAAGTCTTGGTTTCACCAGATCTGAAGATAAGGTCTAAAGCCTCGTATGTCGCACAGACTATATGAGCCTTTGAAATATCAGTATCAACGATAGGTTTCGCGTCTTCGCCAACATCAAGGCGAGACATTCCAACTTTAATCCCAGTTCGAAGACCAAGTTTTTTGTAACGTTTTTTGAAAACCTCATATTTCTCATTTGTTAGAGCTACCAGTGGAGAAAGATACACCATCTTTTCTCCTTTCATTGCACGAGGAATTCCAGCTATCTCGCCGAGGAGGGTTTTCCTTGATGATGTGGAGGAAACGATGAGTAAACTCTTCCCCTCCAATAGACCATTTTTCACAACCATCTCTTGAACAGGAAGTAATTCATTAAACCCTTCATCTTGTAAAAGGTTAGCTAACTCACTAGGGATATTGAGTGAGTTGATGGTCATGCCTTCTGATTTCTTACCCATTATTAGGGTATCAACAAGTGTGAGTTCAGGATCTCTGGTCGGATCAAATCCAGGAGTAACAAGTTCAAGAATTCGAGGAACAGATTTTATACGAAGTAACTGTGCCTCTATATATTGTAACATTGCTTTCGATAAATCAATTCCAAGACTCTTCAAATCGGTTCGTAGGTCTCCTTTTGCACAAGAACCACAGAGAACCTGATTTTCTGACACCTTCACTGCATTTCTCTTAGTCAAAATAGTCAATCTATTGTCACGAATACAATGGTCACATACAGGAACAATCTTAGGAGTTTGAAATTGAAGTCTGGCAAACATATCCTTTATCTCTGCAACAAAGGACGGTTTTTGTTTTCTAGGTATAATGATGAACTTGGCCTTTCGGAGTATCTCATGAAATTCCTTGGGTTGAAAATATATCGGTTTGTTGTACTTCACAAACCAAGCGCGTCTGATTTCAAGCAGACCACTGGTTTTGAACCCATACTCAATCAATCCAGATATCTTTGCGCGTTGTCGGTCACGAAGAACGTCAGACATTATTTCAATCCGAGTGGTCATCTCTTGCCTTCCTACACGTACGACAATGGAGTATGGTTTTGTTAGTATCTTCTGGATGTCAGCATCAGCAATTTCCAAGGGATGACCTCAATTCAAGAGCAACCGCAATTACCAAAGACCCTTTCGGTTAGCTCAAAGCTCGAAAATATAGGAGTCTTCGTTCTTACCTATGTTTGATAATACTTGATCATATTCGGACTTGAAAGCATCAGTTCCAGTACCACCCATTCCGGCCTTTTCAACAATCATCCAGTCGGAGAGAATTTCGATATTTGATGCTTCTGCAAAACAATTGAATGGAAGAGTCATTATCTTAGCACGTTCGAAATTGGCATAGCGTCTCTTGTTGAACCAGTCTACCAAAGGGGCATAGAGTGGTCTGTTAGTCCCTCCCAGAATAAAGCGTGCTCGTTGTACTCCAGATACATGAGATACACTAATTTTCTTCAACACATCGGTGTAATGCGCTGTTCGAGGGAGGGTGCCTCGTGCGGTTACTGAAGCAACAGGATCTTCGGCGAGGATATTCCCTTTTTCAACAACCAGATCGCTGATTAGTGTCATTATCTCTTCTCTCTTTGTTGCACCTAACGGGTCAATAACTTCAGGTTGTATAACATCCACTAGGGGGATTGGTTCATCGTATCGCAGGATTGTTGGATCAAACATCAATGCTGATAGGTGTTCTTCAATCTCAACTCGTCTATTACCACTCTCAGCTACCCCTTTAAAAAATCCAGGACCTATGAGAATTGAGAATACTTTATCCTCTCTCAAAATGGACCAAAGTTGATGGGAAAGGATTAACACTTTGCCAGATATCTCTGCATCTTTAAGAACACCAATATCATAATCATATGCTTCCAGGTCCAATAACCAATAGAGAGGCGTCGGGTTTATCATAACGAATTCATCCTGAAAATACATATGATTCAACAAAACGTTGAACCAATATCGTTGCTTGATTAAAATATTCACTAGGTGAAACATCTACAAATCCTTGTTTTAGTTTCTCAATCTCCTCATCAAGATTGATTGTTTCTAGTTTGAAACGATCCCTAATCTCTGAAGCACACTGTTCAACACTAGAAACAGGATCGTTCCCTTGATATTTTAAAACTCTTAGAACTCGTGAGATTCGTTCTCTTATATAGACCTCTCTTTCCTCTCCATCGCGTCTGCGAGCAAGTCGAATATCACGTTCAAGAAAATCAAATGGTGAAGCCATATCTGGCTCTGCCTTATTCCCTCGAGTTGATGCTGCTCCTACCTCGACAAAGCGTGAACGATCTCCTCGTGAGCCAGTAGGTCTTGGAGCCATGTGTAATATTAGATGAGCGACAGCCCTCTCACTAAGATTAGCAATCTCTTCATCAAGTTCTTCTATGAGCTGGTCGACCCGGTTTGTATACAAGTCCATTGTTAGTGAATCTGATGCAGATGAAATGATATAGCTAAGTCTTCGTAAAAGTGCTTGATTTCTTTTTTTGATTCTACGAAGTTTTCCTCGAATTGTGTTTTCCTTCCATCCTGTTACTGCAGGACCAAGGAAAATAAGAAGGTCATCACTTGTACCTTTATTATGGTCTTTGAACCAAGCTTGAACCACGGGGAGTACAAATGCCTCAGCCATCTTAATTCTTGCATTTATTAGAGAAATTGCCTTCTCAACAGGAGGGTCATTTTCATCAAGAACACTCTCAAGGTTCGCAAGCTCTCTCACCTTTAGTTCGAATTCTCTTGTGAAACTGCCATAGATGTAATATATCCACCGACCTTCATCAACAGCAAACTCTTGGACGTTACCAGGGAGATTCGGTATTCCTTCTCCAATTGATTCTTTTCGATGAAGTTCAGCAGTGAGTAATTGTACTGACTTTCTCCGAGAAGTGATTCCATCCATATCTAAAAGATATGCAACCATTGCAATTTGAAGGGGACAGTTCATTTCATCTGAGATTTCTTTAGCTGAATCCATAGATACCCGTCTTGCTCGTTCACGTAGGTTTGTATATTTGTCAGCAAACTCTTGGACAAGTTTCTGTCTACTCTGAACTGCCAACTTTTCTAGGTCAGGGTCTAACAACAACAGTAAATTCCTCAGGCCGCAAATCAACTAGCGTATGGTATAGCTGTAGGTTTTCTTCAAGTGGACAATATCAATGATACGTGTATGTATATTGTGACTACAGTTTATGCACCTGCAGCTAAAAGCAGAAAGTGAATACCAAATCCAAAGAAGAGTGCACCAAGGATTAGTGCAAAAATAACCTTGAAACGCGAAAAGTGGCGAGCATGTTCTACATGAATAGCCAACCAGCCAAGGGACAAGATACCGAAGAATAGGAAGATAATTGCATAGTATGCGAATGATGATTCAACTGTTAGCTGGAGCATTCTTTCAACCTCATATGTGAGTTCTATGTCGCCCACTCCTTTGCTCATTTAAACGTCACGGTTGTACAAGAATCATGCTATATGATATACTATACAAGAAAATTATAGGTTTCTTCAAAAGTGTCATCATCTATCGTGACCCTTCTAACTAAACGACCTCTCTTCTTTGCTAATTTTCTCTTTTCCTTGAATGATAGACTTGGATCGTCAGGAATCTCAATATCATCTATATGAATTACATGTTTGAGATAGATGCTTTTTGTCTTTGGAGTTATCCTACC
This sequence comes from Candidatus Thorarchaeota archaeon, assembly GCA_016841005.1. The sequence goes on from JAEORG010000125.1 coordinate 15,031, forward strand.
CCTAAGTTCAGGGAAAAGATTCTCAGCAAGAAAGTCATTGACATCGGATGTGTTTTCAAGAGCACCCTTTATGAAGACAGGATCTTTTTCCTTAGAATCCTCGTCATCATCTGACCCTGCAGGACCTTTCGGGAAGGAAGTCTTGGTCGTGACCTTCCATGTTCCTCCCTTAGATGGGTTTAATGAGAGTAGGAAGAACGTAGTAGGAGAGTCCAGGCTGACAAGCTGCTTTATATCATCTAAAGGAGCAGCTTCGTTAAGTTTCGCTTTGTATGTAGTTGCACCCTTTCCTTTGGATACTTTCCACATCACAGGCATGGTGAGTCTTTCAGTTCTCTCTCTGTTGTCTTCATATGTTACAACAGTGCCCTTGACTTTTTGTATTCCAGAAGGCACATTATTGAGATATGCCTTAATGAAGATCTTCTCCATATCCAAATCGGCTTTGAAAGTTATTCTAGCCTTGCTAAATTTGACTAAAGCACGTGGACCGGGATGCTCACCGATTCCATACTTTACTAACTTAGCGTGCACAAAATCATCTGTTGTGCCTTGTACAATCTTCGCAATCCAGCTCAATATTCTTCAACTCCAAGCCTGTCCTTCCTTCATATGATTTAAAGATGTCGTGGTTTTGAGTAGATCTATAAATACACTAGTCCTAGAAGTGACCATAACCAGACAACACCTATTGTAAGAACTAAAATTGCAATTAGGTCGATTACTAGTCCGGTTGAAATCATCTCCTCTATCTCTAATTCTCCAGTACTATACGCAATTGTGGAAGGTGGTGTCCCAGTAGGAAGGGCAAAATCCATTGATACTCCAATCGCTATAATCATAATTAATAGCATTGGGTCTATTCCTAAGTCTACTGCAAGTGGAATAGCAATTGGAATCAAAATAACTGCAGCCCCAGTATTTGAGGCGACCATTGTGAGAAGTACAGCAATACATCCTATTGCTACTACAACTAAAATTAAGGGAAGTACACCAAGGGCAGTCATCTGGTAGGCAAGATAAGCAGAAAGGCCAGTGGATATCATCGCGTTCCCAAGAGCGATACCACTACCTAAGATAAGCAATGAAGACCAATTTATTTTGGATGAAACGTCCTTCTCATCAAGAAGACGTAGAATCAGCAATGCAAGACCGCCCATAACTGCAACAATTGAACTAGATATTCCATGAATTCCTTCTGTCAGCCACAATACAACTACTGAAAGGAATATACCTACAACAAGCTTCTGTTGTAGATTCATTGGCCCCAATTTGAGATACTCTCTTTCTGATACATCTCTTAGCTCATCCATTTCTTCAACATCACGAGGAAGCTTGAATCGAAACATAAGCCATTGCCAGATGATAGGGAGCATGATAATTACCACAGGTAATCCAAAAGGAATCCATGACAAAAAGGTGAATTCAGTTCCAAGAAAAGAATTGATATATGTAGCAGCGAGAGGATTTGGAGGAGATCCAACTAGACTAGCGATACCACCAATAGTTGCAGAATATGCAACGCCTAAGACCATGGCTTTTCCATATTTGCTCCTTGTTTCGCTGCTGTGTATTTTCGATATAACTGCTAAAGCTATTGGAATCATTATTGCAGCAGACGCTGTATTACTAATCCACATCGAAAGAAATGCAGTTATTGCCATGATGGTTATCAGTAGTTTGGGACCGGATCCAACACTCTTTGACAGTATAAGGAGTGCAAGACGCTTGTCCAAATCGTATTTGCTAAGAGCACGCCCAATAAGAAATCCACCGAAAATAAGAGCGACAGCAGGATCAAAAAAGTGTGCGAATACTGCTTGTGGAGCCGCAATCTCAGTAATTACAATCATGACAGGAATTAACATTGAAGTTGCTACCAGACTAATACCTTCAGAGAACCATAGTATGGCTACAACTACAAGTATCATCACAGCTGCTTGAGAATTAACTAGGGGCTGATAGTCGATATAGAAGGTCTGACCATTCTGTTTTGTAGGTCTCAATAATTGTTCAAAACCCTGCCCATTTGATAGTGTCAGCGTTATTTCATCTGCTGAACATTCCAGACCTGAAGATGTGATCCGAAATGAAATCTCATTCCCTGAGCCAATTGGTACAATAGAAGTGTAAGTAATTGTTAGATTGGTGGAATCCCCGAACAAGATGTAGTTAGCTTCAGTTATAGACCCAGATTCAATTATTGTGAGATTGAAGGAGTGCGTAATTTTGATACCAATTGAATCAACAGTCAGAGTTGCTTCGTAATTTCCCGCCTCAATGTCCGTAGGTGCGATATTATAGAAAATGAAACCAGCTATCACAGTTATAACAAGAACAATAATTGTCTTTCTTGAGATACGATAGGATTCCAGTCTTCTTCCCTCCCTGAGCCTATTTCCGAACGTTTTCATGCAAATAGAAAGTCTGTTTCTAAAGCAACACTCAATCAATCGGTCGCTTACTTATTATCCTCTGTACTTCAGATGAACTATCAAAGAGCCCTTTTGTCCCAATAATCGTTTTCGTTTTTTCGATGTATCCCTCGGACTGAAACTCAAGTAAGTCCATCAACTCTTCAAACTTTGAAATCGGACCTTCAAACACAGTAAATCCAGTGAAATCAGTTCCGAAAGCATTTCCTGCCTCAGTGATGATTTTAATTCCTGAAGGGAGCATATTTCGGACAATTGCCCATTTCCTTATCCAGTCCTTCTTATCATTGTCAGACATTGAACGAAGCCTGTACATTACGATATAAACAAACTCGAGTTCTGATACCTCACCTATAATTGGACTAGCTGCCATATTTGACCTACAGATAGACGAGCTTATAAACGGACATGTCTGGAGCGAACAAACTAAGGAGTATGATTCTAATGGGACTTCGCGCCTCCAAGCATAAAGGGACTTTGATCACACTATACCTTGTCACATTAATTATGAGAGCCTCTTTTTATTTGACAATAGCAGTTATTCAGAGTAGTACATACATGGGAGGTTTGCTAGCAGGCTGGGAGCCTGCGGCTGTGTTAATCGTTTATCCTCTTGCAGAACTTTCAACAGTTTCAATCTTCGGATCATATAGTGATAAAATTGGTAGAAGACCAATACTTATCGCAAGCTTGTTCATGACCGCAATCACTGCATTTCTCTTTGCTTTAAATATTGTAGCTATTCTCGTTGTAATGTTCGGAGTTCTTTTTGGAATTGCAGTGGCTGCAAAGGTTACAACAACTCTATCCATCATTGCAGATTGTGCTGGTGAGAATAACCGAGCGCGATTGATGGGATACTATGATCTTTCAACTCTTATGGGTCTTGCTGGGGGATACGGACTTGGAATCCTGTTTCTACAATTTGGATTTGAAGCAACTCCATTACTTCTATTTGCAGCTGTAGCTTGTACGATTAGTGGATTTGCAGCGGTGTTGGTAATCAAAGAAACTAAACATGAAACACATGAGGAAGTGAGTGTTGTCAAACTTCTCAAACAAGTTGCATCAGATAAAAAGATACAGAAACTCATTCCTGTATATGTCCCAATAATTTCCCTCTATGGTTTGATGTTGGCAAATGTGGAATCGATTATTGAGGAACATTTCTCTTTCAGTGAGATGGACTTAATTATCCTCTTTGCCTTGTTGGGAGGTTCCCTCATTCTAGGAATCATAGTAAATGGGCATCTTTCAGATTACTTTAGAAAACGCAGGCCATTCATTGTTTTAGGTCTACTTAGCTTTGGGGCTCTTGCCTATCTTCTTGTCACAAACGCAGAGCATTTTGAAGCTCTTTGGGCTGTGTGGCCAATATTACCAATATTGGGATTTACAGCAGGTGCGTTTCCACCGGCTGCAATGGCATACATTACAGACATCTCAGAGAAAGAAACCAGAGGAAGTACTATGGGAGTTTATAGTATATTCTTTGGGTCAGGAATGATTATTGGCCCTGCAGCAGGATTGTATGCATATGGTGTATATGGACTCATGGGATTGATATTGTTAGTAGCAATTATTATTACGATTGCATGTATTGGCACATATTTCATGCCTGAAACCCAATCGAACATGGAAAGTGAACCTGAAATGTTATTTGAGTCACCTTGAGGTACGCAGGCAAGAGTTAATAGAAGCTAGGGTAGTTTCTCGTATTAGATTCTCTTGGGGAGAGAAACAATGGTTAGACTGACTACTGTTAGTAATCTATTCGCCGGTATTGGAATTGCAGTGATAGCAGGATCAGGAGGTCTCTGGGCTCTATTGATCTCACTTAATCTTCCGCCTGGAGATGTATTCATGTATCCATTATATCTATGGATGGGTGGAGCTGTGATCCTGTGTCTAGTAATTCTAATGTCTGCGGTGACGACGTTCACGGAACTCACTGGTTTTGTACATCCTGAGGATAAACTTGTTAGTAACATGTTCGTATACCTACAAGCAATTATAACAATTCTAGTTCTTGGAATTCTATATCCAAATGACTCTATACTTCAGCAACGACTTTTCAATATTGCAGCAATGATAGTGATTGCATATGTATTCCTTTTCGTCTTCATATTCTTTAGTAAAGAAATCACTGAAGGAAGCGAGATGGGACAAGTTAAGGAGATGACATCCAGATTCATGCTTGTATCACTCTTCTTGGGTGCGATTATGGCTGGAATCAAGGTCTTTCTAGATTGGGTATGGGATATAACAGGCTCATATGGATGGGCGTCATTCATACTTGGGATTTTTGCAGTGATTCTCGTATTTGGAATCGTTGCATACCTTGGCAGACACTACGAACCTGTGGGTGAGTAGAATTGAATTTGGTGGAGTTATGAGCTCCACCATTTCTCTATATTCTATTATTTATATTCGAGTAAATATAATATGCATGCAGGATGTAGGAGTGTGAGATACTTCTATAAACGGGATTTCTCGTCTTAATATAGAGGAGATTGAGTAGAATGGCTGATGGAAAGCTTTGGCTTGGTAACCTCCTTGATGAACAAGGAAAGAGAACTGATGAGCTGTTTCAAATTAGTGTAGATTTGCTCAGACGCCATGGTGGTATATTCGGATCAACTGGTTCGGGGAAGACTGTTCTTAGTAAAGTTATCTTGGAAGAAGCCGCCATGCAAGGAATTCCTATAGTTGCTTTTGACCCACAGGGTGATATTGCGTCTCTAATGTTACCTGGAGACCCTAAACAATTGAGGGAAAAAGGAGTACCTCCTGAAAGACTTCAAGAATATATGGATAAGGTCATTGTTAGAGTCTACACTCCAGCGAGTAGTAAAGGACTTTCAATCTCAATCAATCCTCTCAAGTTACCCGATCCTAAAGCTGACCCCGATGATGTAATCCGTCTTCTTGATAATTCTGCTAGAACACTAACTAAGGTTTTAATGAAGGTTGGAGGGCTCTCACGCTCATGGGAAGGCAAATCCTTTGCGGCAATTTACGAACTTATGAGAAACATATGGGAGAATAATCAGGATGTTGGAGACCTCAAAGAACTTGCCGAGATGCTAATACAATCAAAAGAGGAGATAGGTGTCGATTTAGAGCCTTTTATGAAGTTGAGCGAGAGACAGACTCTTGCAACAAGGATTAGGACACTTACAGTTGGATCCGCACAATTATTGTTCAAAGAAGAGGGACAAATTGATTTTGATGAGATGGTGACACCTGTAAACGGTAAAACGCCAGTCAATGTAATCTTTCTAAAAACATTGAGAAGTGAGGAGGAGAAACATTTCTTCATCGCAATAGTTCTCAATCAGTTGTATTCATGGATGCTACGACAGGGATTCACAGATAATCCAAGAATGATGATTTTCCAAGATGAAGCTGCACCCTTCATTCCCGCGGGAATGAGATCCCCAGGCCCCAAAGAAACATTTCTCTTACTCTTTAGACAGGCAAGAAAATATGGTGTTGAATGTTTAATCGCAACACAGAGCCCAAAGGATATAGATTACAAGGCATTCGAGCAATTCAATACAATATCTGCGGGACGGATAAGTAGCGAACAATCTCTCAAAGTCTTAGAGAGAATTCTTGAACCAATTGCAGGCGAAAAAGAGTCGGAGAGTATCATTTCTGCTCTTCCAGGACAACAGACTGCCAATTTCATCTTTTCTTCAGCAGACTTGAAACCTAAGGTCAATCATATTGGAGTACGATGGCTGCTTACGAAACATATCACACTCACGGAGAAAGATGTGAAAGACCATATGGCTAAACTTGTCGCGGAGCAACAAAAAATCCTCAAGAAATTAGAACAAGAGAGGCTTGCTGAAGAGAGGCTTAAAGAAGAGGAGAAGGAAAAACGCGAGCTTGAAAGAAAGAAGGCTGCTGAAGCTAAGAAGCTTGAGGAGGAACAGGCTAAAAAAGAGGCTGAGCGGTTAAAGAGAGAGGCAGAACTGAGAAAGCAACAAGAACGAGAGATCGCTGATAAAAAGGCAAGATTCAGTAAAGCATCAGATCATGATAAGGTGTTCTCCACAAAGGGACAATCTAAGATGCTGTCATATGATGACATTATCAATGGTTTTGTTGCACGAATTGAAAAGATTGCAAAAACGACATTTGGACTACAACTTCTGAAAGAACTTGTGAATAGAGGTGAGCTCGAGTACGAACGTGCCAGAGGAATGTACCTCAAGGAGACAAGGGAAACTATCATACAAGGCTTAGCTCGTAAAGAAAAGATTGAGGAGAAAAAAGGAGGAAAGGTCAAGAAAGTTGATCATCTAATTTACGATTTTGAATTTGTATTGACAAAAGTGATCGAGAGCATGGGAATCAAAGAACCAGATTATGTTGATGAACAACGTCTGAAGAAGACCTTTGAGAAGATTGTCAAGTCCGCAAAGAAGAACTCACTTATTGAAAGGATTGCTCTGGGTACTCCTTTGTTAGAGTTCACTGTGAATTAGAATGGTAAAATGTAATCTCAGAAGGTTGACAGTCAACCCAGTCTTTCACTAGTTGCAGAGTATATTGAGAAGATGAGTCCAGATATTTTAAACTCACAGCAGGGGCGCCATAATGCAGAAGGTATACTTGAGTTGAAACTGTGGAAACCTTTGTCAGTTCAGAGTCATGAGTAGCATATCCAAAGCAGACTATTTTCTCATCATCAGCAAGTACCAGTTCCCTACCTCGACACATCTTCTCTGCCCCACCAATTCGAACGAATATCTCACCTTTCTGAGCAATTCGTACTCTCAAATTACCAACAATTTTCGTAACATCAACCAACCCAATTGGGAGTCTATGCATAGGGGAGGCAACATTGACAACATCTACAATGTTTGAAATTCGCCACAGATTAAGCCCATTTACGATTCTACGTAAGAGAGCTTCACTTGAAACCCTTAGCTTTGTAGGATCCATTCCAAAAGTCCAATATAGGTCTCGATAAGACCTGAATAGTGGATCATCCTTAACATCTTCCAGAGAGGTGGATGATCGTATTTTTTCAAACAAGCCATGTTCAAAATCTTCCCAGCCTTCTCTTGATGGTTCTACTCGAAGTTCATCAATTCGGATAAGCGACAAAGAAATGTCATCTCTATCAACCTCGAATTCGATGCTTGCATTCTTCATAAAGAACCAATGGAGAGGAAGATTTTGAGTATATCGAAGATTGATGTTTAAGCAATCAAATAGACAGATTATAGGGTATTGTAATCAGGAGCAAAGTGTAATGTCTAAACCTGCATATGTGTACAAAATATGTATCTCTGGGGACGCTGCAGTAGGAAAGACAAGTGCAATTCTTCGTTGGTCAGAGGGATATTTCCGGCAAGAGTATCAAAGTACCATGGGAGTGCAACACTACTCTAGAATTGTGGAAGTTGGCGAGGATGCAACTACTGTGAAGATGATGATTTGGGATCTTGCAGGGCAGGACATTTTCAAGCATTTGAGAGCGAGTTTCTATGAAGGTGCAAAAGGTCTCATCATCATGTTTGACGTTACTAGAGAGGATACCTTTGCGACAATACCGGGGTGGATACGAGAGGCAATGGGGTATGTAGGAGATAATATTCCCTATATCATTGTAGGAAATAAAGTAGACTTGGTTCCTGGTGAAAGACATTTCTTTGGTGCACAAGAATATGCTGATTCTTTGAACTCGCCCTTTATCTTAACTAGTGCAAAGACTGGGTCCAACATTGATGACCTCTTTATGAGAATTGGTAATTTTGTACATCAGAAGGCCCAGAAAGATCTCCAAAGAGATAAAGGATGGATTTAGACCATCTTAAGAATTTCATCCAAACGCTCCACTTTGATATCTGGTGTTTGATTAAGATTACCAGAGTCAAATTCAACAATATTGTCTGGACGAACCACAAGAATAGTTGTCATTCCAGCTGCTCGTCCTCCTGCAACGTCGGAGGCAGGATTATCCCCAATCATTACAGCATCATCGACTCGAAAACCAAGTGCTTTAACAGTTTCAGTAAGAATTTCAGGCAAAGGTTTACCAACAACGACACTCGTCACCCCAGTTGCATCTTCAATAGCCGCAACAATAGAGCGCTCTCCAATGTAAACATCTTGTGCTCCAAGATAGATACCTGGATATTCCTTACTTCCACTTATACAAATAAGACCTGCACCATTCTTGACCATCTTTGTTGCAAAATTCAATCTGGGAAAAGTCAGACCTCTATCAGCTCCGACAGCCACAAAATCAATTGGAGGATTATTCACAACATTTAGGCCCCAAGCAACAAAATCTTCAATTGCTCCACCTTCGCTGATAACAAAACATCGGGCATCTGGATTTCGATTTTTTACGTATGCTGCAGCAGCTGCCCCAGCACTAAATGTTTTGTCTATATCAAGCCTGAATCCGGCAGTTGTAACTACATTGTGAATTTGCCTTGCCGACAGCCTTCCAACATTTGTCAATACTGCAAGGGTTTTTCCTCTCTCTAGCAAGTGATTCCAAAGTATTAGAGCATCTTCAAATGGATTAGGATGTTCGACATCCTGAATCAGAGTATTGTCAACATCAAATATCCATAATGATTTTTTACTTAGATCCATCCTAATCACATTGGAAGAGATTGGAAGCCCATAAAAAAACTGTTCGTACTCAGACAGTTTGGCTCATTCTTTATTTAGAAGAGGAATTACACAGATGAATCTGAATGGTTCGTTTCCTTCACTGTTATCGTATCCATGTTCTTCATTTGAAGGAATGAATACGACATCATCTTTTCGCGCATAGCTTTCATCACTTGCGCCTAATACTTTCGCGATTCCTTGAAGTATGAAAATCTCATGTTCTTCTTCATGCTTGTGAAGAGGTATAATTCCTCCTGGAGCAATCTCGAAGTGTCTCATTGCATATGTTCTAGCCCCTGTACGTCGACCTACAAGCCATCTAACTTTTGTTTTCTCAGAATTAGCCATGGTGACTTCTTCTTCCTCTCGTTCTTTGAAATTGATGACGTACATATTCAACACCTTATCTTTGTAACAATGAGGTAACTTTCTAGGAAGAATGCGAATATAATAGCTTTAGGATATAGACTTCTCCAAAGATAAACGCCACAGAAAGCTTAATCTAATCAGAACTAAGAAGACCGACACCAAACGGATGTCCAAGGACGGAAATATAGTGAGTGAAGAGGATACTTACCTACGTGCAAAATTAACAGAAATTAACAGTAACATTGAACGACTCACGGACATGCTTAACCGAATGATTGAATTCATCGCCAAAATCAGTGAAGTGCAAGAAGCAACCTCAGATCTATCCGCTAGAATTTCGGAAAATAGCAGGAAATTGGATTCAGTGATTTCGAAATTAGAAATCGTTTCAACTGGTGCTCCAGTAGCAACATCTAGTGGAAAAGGTCTTGAAGACAAAGGAGCAATTTCATCTTCAGCTGCAGTACTTGAGAATCTTGAAGATGAGCTTCGAGAGGGTATCATTGCAAGTGATCTGGCAGGTAAAATCTCAGCGGCATCAGACTCGCTTGAAGAAAAAGGGATTGGAGGACAAGTCATCGTAAAGATGAGTCGATGGGTAAGAATTCTGAAGACATATGGAAGAGTTGATACCATAAGTCCTACGGATCTTGGAAAACTTCGTATTGATATACGTGAGTGGCAAAAGGAACTTACCGCAAGACGATAACTCAAAAAAGATTCGAAAACGCCGAAATGCGCATTTTAAACATGCGAAGTAAGTTTGGTGAATGCTTAATAGGGAACTTGATGCATTTTCATGGTGAATAGCCGGGAAGCTACGGGGTGCAAGAACTATGATTCCGCATGAATGGGAAGAGAAAATCAGAAAATCCATCCAGAATTTTTCACATCCATATAATACGACCATTCTAGGATATTGGGACGAATGGTTAGCGACAAATCCGGAATCTCCTTTTTATGAAAGCTGGAACCAATTCGCTTCATTAAAGGATGACCAAGAAGCACTCTATACTGAAATTAGAGTTTATCTCAAACGTGTTACCAACGACTTGAGGGAATTTGAAGTACCTCTTAACACATGGCAGAAAGTAGCAAAAGCACTGGCTGCTGTTGCAAGTATTTTTCTTGTAATCTTTCTCGCCTTATCCAGAGTGGCACGTGCAAGCGACTAGTCATGAATCTCTCGATGAACGAGAGCTGTCAACTTATATTGTGTTTAGAATGACTACAAATTAGGATTCAGTGTTTAATATGATTGAATTGCCACTTGAGATGAAACAGGAGCTTGGAAGAGCAGCTGAAAAATTGAGAAATGCCAAGCAGGTACTTGCACTATCTCATATTGATGCTGATGGGATAACCTCTATGGCAATCGTTATCGAAACTTTACGAAGATTAGGAAAACAACACACATGGAGAAATATTCACCAAATTAATTCTGAGTCAATCATTGAGGTTGTTGATTTAGTGAATGAAACCAGACCAGATGTTGTAGTGTTTAGCGACTTTGGCTCAGGTCAAATCCATCTAATAAAAGAGCATATCATTGGGTTGGAGTCTGTAGATTCAGTCATTGTACTTGATCATCACATACCACCTGATGACAGAGCGTCCCTCGATTATTTCAATATACAAGACGATCTCATTGAGATTAATCCATGTCAACATGGATTGAGTGGTAGTAAGGACATCTCAGGAGCTGGAGTTTCATTTCTGTTTTCTCTTGCAATTTCACCTGAAAATTCTGACTTGAGCGAGTTGGCAATAGTAGGAGCGACAGGAGACTTACAGGATTACTATGGGAAAGGATTTACCGGACTAAACTCTGAGATTCTGAAATTTGGTGTGGAGGAAGGTTACATTCGTGTAGATAGAAATCTAACTCTATTCGGAATCAACACTCGACCACTACCACAACTTCTACAATATGCAACAGACCCCTATATCCCTGGTCTTACAGGAGACCCAGACGCATGCTACTATTTCTTCAGTGATTTAGGCATTCAACTAAAAGATAGAGATGATCAATGGAGAAGATGGGTTGACTTGACTAGTGAAGAAACAGAGTCAGTCGTACAGAAGTTGTTCTACGAGGTACTTCTCTATTATGATTCACATGTTGCAGAGAATCTTGTTGGAGATGTTATTACTCTCCTACAACGACCACCACGTAGTGAGATGAGTACTGCAAAAGAATTCTCGACACTGCTTAATGCTTGTGGTCGAAACCGAAGATCGGATATTGGAGTCAAGATTTGTCTTGGTGATGAAGAAGCCTTTCATTCTGGAAAGTCTTTGTTGCAACAGCACAGAGCCAATCTAGCAATGGCCATTAGACGCATCGAGGATGGAGGATTTGAAGAACGGGATGGTGCATTTATCGTCAATGATCCTGAAACTCAGGATACAATCATTGGTATTGTTATTGGAATGGCGCAGGGATCCCGAATAATTCCTATTGATAAGCCAGTTATTGGGATAGCTACAAACACGAGCGACGACGGGCCGATGGTCAAATTATCTGGAAGAGCTCGAAAACACATTGTCAAGAAAGGAGTAAATCTCAAAGACGTTTTTTCAAAGGTCGCTGAAGAGATGAATTCTAAATATGACAAACTCGTAGCTGAGGCAGGTGGACATCCTATGGCCGCAGGTGCATTTGTACATAATGACCATCTGGAAGAGTTTGTAAATTGCGTATCAGAATCTATTGCGAAAATTCTGAATCAATAAAAATAGAGATTGAGGGGGATGTACCCCTCAAGTGATGTTACTAGTAGTCCTCAGATGTTAATGATGCTCCAATAATTCCTGGAATGAATAAAAGACCGAAAGACACACCTACATCAAGAGCTATGTTCTGTAATAGAGCTGATAACACAGCTGCGTCTAAGGCGAGGCCCATTGAGAGCATTGCATATCCTAAGAAGAAAACAGCAACAGTGATGATAGAAACAACGAGCATCCTAACACCACTCTTCGAAATTAATCCGGCAATGAATCCTGCAACTCCAAGAGCGACCAGGGGAGCGTATGCTCCACTTAGAGCGAATGTATATGGGAATAAAAGCTCAGCAAAGAGAAGAGCTCCCTGATATTCTAGAGCGTTTGTAAGATTTGGATCTTGTAGAATTACCTGAATTGCAGCTACATCTAATCCAAGAATCTGAAAAGCACCAATGATTATTGCGACCACTAGTGCGACAACCAATGCCATTATAGTCCTGAACATTTTAGTTACCGTCCTTTTGGATGAAAGGGGTTAGCTTATCCAGTGTAATCCCTAGAGCTTTTATATTTCTTGGCACGTGATATCGGGAGGTTAAATCAATAGCCCATTTCTCTTTTACCAGCTTCAATTAATTCGAGAACCTGTGGTGGCATTTCATCGATGGGTAAGGCATCAAGACTGAACCACTTAACTTCCGCTTCTGGAACCTCCCTATGAAGCTCTTCCGAATTTGCCTTCGCAAGGTAATGATTGAGCAAGAAATGGTACTCAATCTTACCATTCATATCCGGAATTATGATGTCGTATGTTGAAAGAAACTTTAGGATTGTACAGTGAACTCCTGTTTCCTCAAGCACCTCTCTGACTACAGCCTCTTCTTGGGTTTCTCCTACTTCTACTCCTCCGCCTGGTACACTCCAGAGACCTTTGGCAGGTTCCTTAAAACGACGAACTAGTAGAACACCAGATTTTCCGAAGACGACTGCTCCTACTCCAGGGATTGGGAACAGAGGGTAACTTCTATCTCCCATTGAATTACCTTCAATTACTAGAACGTAAGAAATCCTTGGGGCATCTGAATTGTTGCCTTGCATTTCCCACAATGAACTGGTTCATAAGGATTGATTTCTGGATATTGATCTAGGTCATAGCGTATGCTCTGCCCGCAATTCTTGCAATTAATGCGGATATAACCCCGTAATTCAATAGTCTTCTTCCACGCCTTAATTGCTTCTTGTTTGTTGCCATTCTTATCATACTCAACAGCAAGCGCAATCCATGGAGCAGCAGCATACGGATCGTTCTTAGTCCATTTAAGAAGACATTCCATCTGCCTATCTTTCCATCCGATCTCCGAATATGCATAGCATAAACCTCGCAAACATTCAGAAGAACTCTCCATTTGCATCTCTGCGAGATTTAAGTATCGATTGCATTTATCGATATCACCATTTTCATAACAAAGAACTGCTAAATGAGAAAGAGCTTGAACATTTTCAGAATCAGATTCGAGAACTTGTTCAAAGAAGTTCCATGCCCTTTTTTTATCCCCATGTGAGAGAGATAGTATACCCATGAGAACAAGTGCACGATAGTCTGTGGGATGATCTGAATAAGCTGATTCCACTATGGGGGTTGCTTCATCAATTTTATCTTGGAGTAACAGAGTGTAAGCATAATTAGCTTTGGCGGTCATTAAAGAAGGATTCAACTGATGAATAGTGTCCCACTCAATAGTTGCTTGTGTGAAGTCACCTAAACGATAAAGTGTCAGAGCATATGTTCCTCGGAGGGAAAGGTCTTCAGGGAAAAGAAGTAGCGCCTCTTCAAGAATTCTAGCTGCTTCTCGATATGAACCTCTGTCATAGAGCAGCTTTCCTAATTCACTCCAGTTTTCAGGTTCATCAGGTTCGAGGTTAATCGCACGTTGAAGCTCTTCTTCTGCTTCTTCAAGCTGTCCTACTCCTCTAAGCGCACGTCCGAGAAACAATGCTACCACACAATGATCTTCGACCATCTCTTGAGCACGTCGGAGTACTGTGATTGCATCCTTTGGTCTATCTGCCTGAACATATGAAATTCCAAGGTAAACCAGCACATCAGGTTCAGGTTCATAGCCTTTGGCTAGTGGTTCAAGAATCGAAATAGCTTCCTCTATTCGATCTTCCTCAATAGCATTCATGGCTCTCTGGATTGCATCATCATTCAAAGTCCGTCGTGCCTCTTGGTCTAATGTTACAAGAGTTCACGAACATTTCGGTTATAAGAGGGCATCGTTATGGCAAAAGTGATGAAAGACAATAAAATTTCAACGCCATTTTCACTCCTCCATGCTGCAAGTCTTTTAGGGCAACGTACACGTATAATGAAATTCGCGGAAGCAATCAAAAAAGTTGTCAAACCCAATATGGAAGTCCTCGATATTGGAACAGGAAGTGGTGTACTTGCAATGCTTGCGGCGAAGGCTGGAGCATCGTATGTGACTGCAATTGATATCAATTCAGATTCAATTGAATATGCAAAACTAGCTGCAATAGAAAACGGATTAGGAGAGAGGATTAATTTCCATGTAACAAATTTCATGGATTTCAAACCCTCAAGAAAGTATGATGTTATAATATGCGAGATGCTTTCTTCAATGATGCTAATTGAACAACAGATACCAGCGTCACAATATGCAACGAAACATCTTCTAAAACAAGATGGTGTTCTATTACCAAAATCAGTTACAGTATATGTTGCGTTATCTCAATGTGAGAACATCTGGGAAAGGTTTAGAGTGCATAGTCTCATATTTCCAAGGTTGCCCCAGAGTATATCAAAAGAAGATGCTATCGATTTATCTGAGCTTGTAGCTGTAAAGAGCTTTGACTTAATGCACTTACAAGATGATACGACGGTTGATACAACCGTCAGAATAAGTGCTATTCAAGATGGTGAGGCACACGGTCTTGTAGGTTTGTTTGATGCAATTATATTCGATGAGATTAATTTGATTCCTGATGATGGGTGGAGAGAATTATTCATCCCATTCGATAAATCGATACAAGTCACAGTAGGTGACGAAATAGTTGTTCGAATACAGTTTACACCAGGAGAACTCGATACCCTTGTAATTGAGATAGAGTAGAGTTCTAGTAACATCCTAATTTCTAGGGATA
>JAEORG010000126.1 GCA_016841005.1 Candidatus Thorarchaeota archaeon
AGTCACTCGCCTTCTTGTTTTTCTCAAAATGCGATCTTATTGGTTCTATCATTCTGTCAATATACACTGTCATCCCATTCTTGAGATCGAGTGGATGTAACTCGCCTTCACGGTATGTATTCTCAAGCTGTTCGTATGATACAAACTCTAAATCACCACCGTATTTCGAAGGTCTCTCAATTATCATAGTATCATAGGCTTTGAAGACCAAATGCTTTGCATAATCAAGAAGTGGATTATTGACTATCTCTTTCGGAGGACAGAATCCTCCCTTTATTTTATCTTTAATCTCTTCGTAGGTGTCATGTACAAATATTGTGGACTCAGGCTTACTTTTACTCATCTTTGAGGCAATCTGCACATCCATTTCTTTTTGCTCATCATAGCCTTCTGGTTCTGCTGCTCCTTCGAGGTTCATCAGCATATGATGGCTTATTACAACAGGCTTCCACCATCCAAGTTTTGGTCCAACTTCTCTGGCTAACATGTTAGCTCGTCTCTGATCCAATCCAAGTTGTGTAATGTCTGCCTCTAGATGAAATATGTCCGCAACTTGCATCATGGGATAGAAATATTGTGCAACTTCAGTCATGTCACCTTCTTTTCTACCCATAATTGTGAGGGCTCTTGTGGCTCGTGCAACAGATGTCACCTTAGCTATTCTGACTACACGTTCCCAGTACTCTATTGAATCCATGGCATCAGACGCAAGCAACACCTCTACCTTATCCATGGGAACCCCTGCTGCCTTCCATACCTCTGCAAAGTATTCACCTACAGCACGAATCCGCTCAAGATCGCCTCCCATTTTTCGGTTTATCCAAGCAAACCAATCAGCTAGCCATAGTTTGAATCTAACCCCGGCTTTTATGAGGTCTTTTAGAAGAAGTGCCCTATAGACTCCAAACGGTAGATGAGCTAGTCCTGATGGTTCAAATCCATCATATGCTATCGGATGTTTTTTCTCCTCAAGCAGTGTTTTCAATTCTTCAGGAGTGACGACTTCTTCGCCAACTCCACTAATTAGCCGGAAACGTTCTTCTAAATCCATAAGATTATCAAAGAGGTAGGGTTCTTAACTTTATTGAACCAAATAGTGCTTGAAGCCAAGTGTTAATCAGCGAAGTTAGAATAGTTGCATCAACTTCTTGTGTACTTCTTGGTTACAGGCAATTGCTGATTCGCCCTTTGGATTTCTTATTCCCTTGAAATCAGTGAACACGCCCCCTGCCTCTGTTATAATTGGCATCAGCGATGCAATATCCCATACACTCATGATTGGATCAAGCATTATATCGGTTCTACCTGTTGCTACCAAGACATACCCGTAAGCGTCCCCCCAAGTTCTGACTGAATATACTTCTGCTAGGAGTTTTGTTGTAAATTCAGGATAACGACGATATAGATCTGCACAATCTGTGACATTGAGCCAAGCTTCAGATAGTGAGTGTGTGTTTGAGACCCTACATTGTTTTCCATTAATCTTGCATCCCATGCCTATACCAGCATAAACAGTTTCTTTCAGTGGAGGAACGTGGATGATACCTAATTGGGGCACATTTTGATATTCCAGAGCAAGCATAACTGCAAAGAGTGGAACACTTTTGATGAATGACTTTGTACCATCTATTGGATCGATTATCCATCTATATTCAGAATCTGTTTCTTTGTTTGGAAATTCTTCACCTAAAATTGAATGCTCTGGAAAATCCGATTCAATTTGGTTACGAATCAGCATTTCTGCTTCTCTATCAGCAATTGTTACTGGAGAATAATCACTTTTGGTCTCAACCTCTGGTAGATCATTATAATATTCCATCACAAGTTTTCCTGCTTCCTTAGATATACGTACTCCAAACTCAAGACACATCTTCAAATATTTAGAATCCATAAGCCTGACTCCTCGAACAATGACTTTGACTCATTTCAATGTGTTTTTGTTTAAATTTATAGGTGGGGGAAGATATCAAGTTTTCATTGTCATCTTCTTTTCAGAAACAAAATGATTACAACTAGGACTACTAATCCTCCACCCAATCCGATAATGAGGAGTGGGGTGTTATCAGGAATACTCTGTGGTGTTGTCGATGGTGAGGTCTGCATCGATTCAGTTGTTGTGATTGCTGTGGTACTTGCCGTGGTATTCGATGTTGTCACTGATTCAGTTGTTGACGATGTGGTTATACTTGATTCGGAATCCAATGGATTATGAATAATAACCGCATCCAAACTCCCAGCACGTTCTGGCTGGAAAGCATCAACTGATGTTGGAATATCGCTAGAATATGACATTCCACTAACGACAATATGTCCGTCTTGACTCACATCTATACCCTCGCCAAAATCTGATCCTACGCCACCGAAGTATGTCGACTTTTGAATTATCTGTCCACAGGAACACATCTGAGTTACAAAGAAATCTTCCAATCCTGCCCGGGTCGGTTGAATCGGGTCCTGCAAGGGAAAATTATCTGAGAAGGTTCGACCTACAACTACACAACTATTCAAGTCAATTACTCTCAGGTCCCAAATCCTATCC
>JAEORG010000127.1 GCA_016841005.1 Candidatus Thorarchaeota archaeon
ACATGCATTAGACCTGGCACTTCATCCTCTGCCTTTGCGTTACGATAATAATGTGTACCTTGGATGAGGGCTGAAGCACAATTTCCAAGTCCTGCAATTGCTACACGGACGTC
Organism: Candidatus Thorarchaeota archaeon; assembly: GCA_016841005.1. The sequence goes on from JAEORG010000127.1 coordinate 114, forward strand.
TCCCATTACTTATCACCTTTATACAGGTATTCTACAGTCATAGAATAGTTTGTTAATTTAACCTTTGTGTCGAGGCCGAACTCTAGTCTTCCTCGCCCATTTCCAATTCCTCATCGCTATCTGCTTCATATTTGACATGAAGCATCTTTTTCGCACTGGAAATTGTCTTATTTCCTATTCCTGAAATCTCTCCCCATTCATCAGTTGAGGTTATGACATCAAAGGGTGATCCAAATCGTTCCAGCAGCGCTTTTGCCCTCACAACATTAACACCAGGAAATCCTGCGATAAAGAACTCCTGCTCATCCGCCACACTATCTAACCCTTTTCGAGTACGAATTACCGGTAGTTTTTGACCACTCTTTCTCCGTTCTCCTTCTTCTCCAAAGAGTGTTCCATATAACAGTCCTGCTGAGTGGAGTGCATTGAATCCCATAAGCACCTCGATTCCTCTCTCTCGAATGCTCTCTATCAAAGCATCTAACGAATTAGGATGGATAAATGCAGCTCTCTCCATTGTCACAAAGAATGGTTTACCCTTAGTCTGTTTTGTTGAGAATGGTATGTAGACACACCCTTTCACTGGGTCTCTTCTGATTGCCAAAATATTTTCAATTAGAACATATGGTTTCTCATATTCTGTTAATGCATCCATCTGTTTTGTGAAACGGGGTACTCCAGCTGCACTTCCTTTTAGAGTATTAACTAGATCATTCACCGTCTTACGTTCAATAGCAATTCCTTCTGACCCGAGAATATCACCAATTGGTATCTTTTCGATGGTATACCTGATACCTTCTTTATCCATCATTGTAATGAGATGTTTTACAGCATTGATGGATTTTCCTCCAGTTTCATGTACATCAATTACAATCTCCGGAACATTCCCGAAAAGATCTGATTGCACTCCATCACCTTCAGAAGAGTGTCATCACTGCGGCCATGGAGACTTCTCTGGCAAGATTTTCATCATCAGCTGAGCCAATAACAATGACATCTCCATCATTGGGTCTCAGGCTCTCCAAAACCAAGAGTGTCTCATCTTCATATGCTGTTAGAATGTGGAAATCATCAGGAGGCATGACCAGATTTCCAGATTTCTGTACCAATGTTGAGGCTCCCGCTTTATCATAACCACCTTGGATAATTGCCTCATCTCGCTGTCTTACACCATCAGTAATCTTTGATGATTGACCCTTAACCAGATTAGCAAAAGCGTATTCGTACATCACTAATCGCTGAACATTGAGAGATAGTCCTAAAGGAACATCCTTCTGAACTCTATCGAACAAGGCCTTTCCCCTTGTTGTAAGTCTTTGTCCCTGTTTTCCTTCAGCTTCAATGAAGTCTGCCTCTGAAAGGCGCTTCAATAGGGTTCTGACACTTCCTTCTCCAATAGACATCTTTTCGCAAAGTTCGTATCGCCCAAGCGGTTGTTCGCGACCTATCAGAATTAATGCAACTGCAGCATGATATGGTTTGAATGCAGGGGCTACTCGTCCGTCTGCAGGTTCTGATAGATTAATGAACTCGTCTTTCCACGTCACAATGCACCACACTCATTTTTCATATAGTTTAGCTCTCTTTTAGTCTTAGCTCAAAGATTGATTTCTACTGAATAAGGGTTTCAATTGATTCTTTATTGTCATGTCTAATCGAGGAACAATTGCAGGGAACAAAATTGCGTTTGAAATGACATGCACAGTGATGAAAGGAATCCCTGCTATAACCGCAGCAAAATATGGGATTGCAAACCACACCACATAACCAAGAGTTGTTATCAAATCAAAGAACAGAGTCACTACTGCTCCTACAGCTGCTAATTCTAGGAGGAATGCTTTGCTATTCGGTTCATTTCTTTCTTGACGTCCCATCAGAGTCCCTGTTACAACCATGAATATCCATCCTATCACTTGAGCAATCCATATTGTCGGGATGAAAGGTCCCCATGGATTGAAAAACGCAAAGATGATTGAAACAATAAAAACACACCACAATGCCATTCCAATGCCAAAAAGATAGGCTGTAACAAATAACACGCCTGATCCTAACTCAACATTTGGTATGGCAACTAAGACATAGTTGCCCACCAAAGCTAAAGCTGACATGATAGCAGTAGTCGCAACCCATCGGCTCTTACTGTATCCATTGTTGTGTGTATCTTCTGTCACTCAACCGCCTTCATTCATTTTCTACCTTCTCTTAGATACAATCGCGATGATAAGGAATACAAGAATTGTTGTCCCAATTAGAATCGGAAGCAATAGTATTGGGGGATCAATCACAGCTTTGTGTACAATTTCTACGAATTCAAATTCCAACCAATATGGTGCGAATCCCTCTCCAAGCCAATAACTTGTATTTGCGTAGAGGAGCACTCCTGTATTCACATCATAGATTAGCTGGGTTCGTTGTGGGTTTCCAGCAATAGGCGCGTCTTGCACATAATCAAAAATTATTGTTTCATATTCGTTATCACCAATTGTCACATTATCATACATGGATGAGATTGTTCCGTTCATGTAATTACCAGATACTCTTTCAGCAGCAGAAAAGGCACTCTCATTCAATAGAGCTATATCTCCTGATCCGACCTGAACAAACAACCCTGGTTCAAAAGTAGAGAAGATGCCAATTCCTAGAACTAGGTCTCTCGAGACCTCGGTATCATTTGTTATAACGGACACATTTCCTATGGATAATAACCCGCCAACATCATCCTCGATTTCACTTACTGCAAATGATATGGTGCTTCCATTTTCTATCATGCACAAACCTCCACCTGTGAAATACATCGAAAATGCTCCTTCAGAAACATGAACAACTTCCCACCTAGCCTCAGTAATTGCATCCATTACTGGTTGTATGTCATTGGCAAATGCTTGGCTTCCTGTTATTGCGCTCATTGAAATTACAGTAAGTAATAGAACAACTGCAATAGTTTCTTGCTTCTTCATTTGTTGATTATCTCCTAATTGTTCTCCTATAGAGTAGAGCTAAGAAAATGATGGCCCCAATCCCAAGTACAGTTCCACCGATAACTGAGGTATAATCTGGCTCTTCTGATCCATTATATTGTGAAGATGTCAGATTCCAGAGTACAACATCTCCATCTTGCAGGGCATAGAGATTTGCTGCAACTGTTGCATATTCTCCGTTAACCCAATATTGCCAACCATCAATTTCATCTCGATAGACTCCGTTGATTGCATCGATGTAGACAAAGTTACCTGCCCAACGTGCATCGACTTCGAAGATTATGATTGTTAGATTGTAGACATTTGAAGCGCTCAAACCTGTATGATTGGTAATTGTGCCATTGCCAAAATCTACAGATAATGAAACACCTGTTGCAGCGGGTTGGTAACGACTCTCAACTTGCATACCTTGAACATTGATTGGTATGATTATTAGAAATAGTATGAACAATTCAACAATCTTCTCAAATCGATTCAAGGTCACTCACGTCTCATAGGATAGGATAACCTGTCCTACGACTTACAGGATTTAAGAGTTACTATTTTAGTGGCGAAATAAAATCAAACCGAAGCATCTATACGTGAAATACTCGGGAGTGCACATGTGAGAAATCAGAGGTATCTATTACTTGACAGCTGAACTTGATCGCAAGGGTTTCCTATTTGTCCTTGAGGGCATTGATGGTTCTGGAAAAACTAGTGCGTGTGTGATTTTGAAAGAGCGTCTCCAGAATGATGGATATGATGTCATTCACTTGAGAGAACCGACGAATGAGAGTCCGTGGGGAAAAGAGATACGAGAACGATCACCCCGTGCAGAGCTTTCTCCTACTGAAGAACTAGAACTGTTTGTAAAAGACCGTGAATGGCATGTGCAGAACAAAATCAGGCCTGCTTTGGATGAAGGAAAGATTGTCCTAATGGATAGATACTTCTTTGCTACAGGTGCGTATCAATCTGGTGTGACAGGGATACCATGGCAGGAGATCCTTCGAATGAATCGTGAAGATATTCATGCTCCTGAACCGGATATTGTATTCATTCTAGATGTAGATGCAGAGACTGGTCTATCACGGACAATCGGACGAAAAGACAAAGCAGATTTGCAGTTTGAGAAGCTTGACCGTCTAATTAGTGTCAGAAAAGTGTACCTTGAACTGGTGGAACAAGATACTGGTACATACAAAGTCATAGATGCGTATAATTCACTTGAAATTGTGATTCAGGAAATCTATAACGATATAATACAGAGAATCAAATGTAGGAATGGTTCATCACAAAGATGAAAAGGACATGTCCCCAAGGAGGCGCAGTATATATCTAGGAAATACATTCGCGAACCAACTAGTGACAAGGTTTTTTAGTGTGACTCGCGAAACCGTATTTACTCTAGCTCTATACAGAGCAAATCCCTTGGGACTGGGAGAGAAGCCGAAATGCCCGTTGCAATGCTGCTCATAGACTGGGACTCAAAGATTGGTGCCGTTTTGAAATCAAAGGTGCCAGCAGATTTTGCTGATTATTATCGCGAGGATCTTAATACAGAAATCATGCGTATCTTCACATCACACGCTATGGGTGATGCGACAGCAGGTTTCTCATCTTTGAGTATCCGAATTGGTGGAGAAGAGTATAGTGTGGCATCATACTATACTGGAATTGTGCGAGAGGAGGAACAGTACTGTGTTTCACTTCTACTTACTCCTTCAGAGGACCCGAAAATGTTCGAGGCTGCAATAACCTCTGTGGTCACTCCCTTGACAAATGCTGTTGTCGCTATGACCGACGCAGAATTGCAAGATGAACTTGATAATACCTATCGAAGGATTATCCGGTTAGCAGGAATGACAGACGAGTCCCGTTTAGCCCGACTTTTCTCTGATGAAGTGTCCCGTGCAGTTTTTCCAAAATTATGGAAAGGCGGCATCTCAAAGGAAGAACTCGAAGAGTGGCTTAAGATGGTTACAGGACTTCCAAGTGTAAGTGTTGATTCCATAATTGCACCTTTTGAGGAGCTGGGTCTTGTTAAGACAGAGTGGGTCGATGAGATTGGACGAACCTGTGTCTTCATGATAAAGGATCTTGAAGTTTTCCGGGCACCTCCATTAGTCGCAATGGAAGCAGCAAGCAGTGTTCTCGATCCTGAACTAGCTGCTGAATACAAAGCTGAGGTTCTAGAATTTC
>JAEORG010000128.1 GCA_016841005.1 Candidatus Thorarchaeota archaeon
ATACTGCTTTTCATTAACGCCATGATCATCAAATGGAGTTACAAGAGCAGGATACACACCTTGGAATCGGAATCCATCTTCAGCCATGAATTTCACCTCCATATTTCAGCAAGTGCAGTTTCTACTGCCTGCTGGGTAGATTTTACAACTTCACGACGATCTCTGGAGTCTAAATCAACATCCATAGCCATAATGGCAACATCGTTAGTGAGGGATTTCTTTGGTATCCTTCCATCGTTGAGCAATGTTGCTACAGCTTTAGCTGCACCAGATTGGACTGGACCGTAAAATAGTGATGCTTGCCTCATTGAAGTAATCTTACGAGTTGGAAACATAAGACTACTTGGTCGTACTGGTAGATTGGGTTCTAGTATAATGGTCAATGCTTCATGACCAGTTTTCGCCCTTGTTAACAATTTTACAAAGGCATTACCAATTGAACCACTTTTTGGTCCAGCCACAATCCCAACAGATACCGTTTCATTAGATGCTTTACCAGTCATTAGACTGGCAGAGTGACCAAGGGTGATTCCATGTTCCTCTAACACCTGGAGGATTTCAATGTCTTTGTTTATTGGTTCAAAAACGTGTTTCTCCAAAACACCAAGTTTCTCAAGTTCTAAACGAATATCCTCTTTGACCTCAGGTGTTAATGTGCCACCTGTATTTAGAGGCATTCTACTCCGTCCAGCTTTAATCCCCATCATTCTAAGTGCCGCCTTAATAGGAGGAGCTGCCCCGTATTTGAGAACCATTCTAGCAAAAGTCTGTGCTTCACGCTGTAATTTTGCTGCTTCATCAAGTTTATTCTCACGGGCAAGTCGCATGACTTCTAACCAGATGTGTGGGATCACATTTGCAGAAGCCATGATGGCTGCATTTGAACCAGCAACCACTGCAGAAAGAAAGACCTCATCTGCACCACAAAGTACTTCGATCTTTCCTTTCAATTTCTGGATTAATTCTAGTAAGTAAGGAACATTGCCACTACTATCCTTGATACCTACAACACCATCTAATTCAGCAAGATCCTCAACAACGTTTGTGTTAATAGGACCAAGAGTACATTGCGGTATATTGTAGAGAATTAAAGGAAGGTTTCCTTTGCTAGCAATGGATGCATAGTGTTCATAGTACCCCTTGTCAGAGGGACGTAGATAGTAGGGTGAAATGACTAAAGCTGCATCACAACCTAAATCTGCGGCATATTTAGTCAAATCAATAGTAGCCTTGGTACTATGCTGACCAGTTCCAGCAACTATAGGAACACGGCCGTCGACAAAATCAACAGTTAATTTCAACAATTTTTTGCGTTCCTCTGTACGCATGTAGGAGAATTCTCCTGTTGTACCAGCAGGGACAACACCTGTAACTCCCTTACTGATAACATAGTCAACTACCTGTTTGAAGCCGTCCTCATCGATATCACCATCACGTGTGAATGGTGTTACCAGAGCAGGCATTACACCTGTAGGTTTGAACTTACTCACAGAATCACCGAGGTACGGAGCAATTTTATCGTGTATATGTAACCTTCGCTTTCAGTTACTGGTTACAAAATGGAAGTCGATATATGGAAATTCGAGTCCAATATAGTATGCCAGAATATGTGGTTGCTCTCACAACCTGCCCGACGAATATGAGTAAAGAGCTTGGTTATCATCTTGTCAAAGAGCGGGTGTGTGCCTGTGTGAATATTATACCTAGAGTCTTGAGTATATATCATTGGAAAGATGATATTGCAACAGATGACGAGTCCCTCCTGATTATCAAAACAAAAGAAGATTGCAAAGAGAAGCTTTGGGCATCTATCAAGGAGAAACACCCCTATGAAGTACCTGAATTAGTTATACTTGAAATCAGCTGGGGATCAGAGGACTATCTCAACTGGATAACATCTAGCATTGATGTTGTCAAATGACCTACGCAATGTCTGCTCTTCGAGCGGCATACACTAACGACTCATTGAAGTATTTTCCAATTACTGCAGCAAGAGCTGGGCCAATGATATAATTTATCTCACCTGGCATCAATTCTTTGAGATTTGTCTTTGATGTCAATTTTCCTTTTCGTTTTAGTATACCAATCTCGCGGTCAATTGTGGATTTCGCTTTATCCCAGGACATAGGTTCAGCACCTTTTCCAGCTCCGATAAGACCATCTTTGATTTCGAAGAGAGCATTCATAATAAAGATTGAGAGATTTTCTGAATCATTGGCTTCTTTGATGAAGGATGTCTTATGTTGTGGGCAGGTCCGATCTTTCACAACAGAGCCGCAAGCTGTGCAAATCAGTCTACCTCGATTCGTCTTGATATAGTAAGCCAGAAGATTGGAGCATTTAGTCGTATCACTCTGATTCCATTCTAATCCTTTTGTTCCTACCCTACCAATTGCACGAAAGACAGTTTGAGCCTTATTGTGAAGATACATCAAGACATCAATTCCAATCTTCTTTGATTCAATGGCGCGAGATTCTTTTTGTTTTGCCTCAAATGCATATTCTTCTTTAGCTAGTTTTTCGAGCCTCTCCTGTTTCAAAAAGCGTTGCATAATATCATAGGCAATTGCATAGTTATCAAACTCCAGGTTCTCCATGACTAGTGGTTTGTCAAGAATACCCTCGAAGACTGGACTGGGAGTATTTTCCAAGGAGGTTCTAGCAGCCATCATATCTTTACTTGACAAACGAGCATGCATCCAGGTACAGATGTTTGTAGCATCTAGTTCAGGATGGAGGATTTTCATCTCATAGATTCTCATTGAAGCCAAATCGATAAGAATCTCTTCACGGAGATATTGAAGCGTTGCATCTGTATCCTCATAGATGCTCTTTAGTAGTGCCTTAATTCTAAGCAAGTCTTGCTTGGAGCGGATATAGGATTCAACTACACGTGTTAGATTAGTAAGAATACTAGTTGTGAAATGCCAGACAATATCTAATTTGATTGATGCTGTGGTTTCTTCTTCTACCCTTTGCTGACTGAAATCACGTGCAGTGGATATTCCTAGATTACTGAGGGCACCACTTTTTACTTGTTCACGAATCTCCAATAGATGGCGAACTTCATCTGGTTCTGGAACTCGGACTTTCTTCTTGAGTTCCTCCAAAACTTCAATCTCAATTCCGACCAGAGTCTTTCTATCCTTCACGAGAATGTCAATTGTAATTTTATCAAGCTCTGATGCCCTGAGACCTTTCGATCTAAGTAGACCTTTCACTGGTCGATTCATTGTATCCTCAAGTTTCTCCAAAGCTTTTAGTGACCTCTCTACCATTTCAAGCTCTTCTTTACTCACTTGAGGGCCAACAGGAGATTCTTTGCTTTCTGTTAGCAATTTGAAACCTTCAGCAATTACAGAAGAATCAGAGATGCCCTTTCTTCGGAGCTGAGCTCGAAGATCATCTTCACTAATCTGAAGTAGATTTGAGAGAATATCAAGAACCTTATCAGATTCATCAGCGAGGATGTCTGAAAGCGGACCAATGACATATTCTCCAAGCCTTCGTTCATAGTCGTCGATTGTGGTTGGCGTGTCATAGTCTTCTTCTATTACTTCAAGTAGACCAAGTCGAACTGTATGAGCTTTTTGTAAGGCATCCAAATCAGGAGCAGGTTTGCAAAAGCGTTCTGCAATTACTTGTGCGATTGAATCCCATGACCTTGCAGGTATCTGCTTTCCAACCAAACGACCTTTTGCGTATTCGACTTTTCCGTAGATTTGTTCGAGTCCCATTTTCAAAACAGTGGTTTCAGGTACTTCTGAAGGATGCTCACGAAGTAACTCTTCCCTGAGCGTCATTGCACTCTCTTTGAGACCTGAGGCTTTCGTGTAGAGCTCATCACGCCACAGTGGTCCCCATCCTGTGATTTCCAGTATCAGATCAATGTCATTGTTTGGAGTATAGTCATCAGGAATCTTCTGGAGATATTCCTTTACAATTCCAATAATCTTCTCTTTTACATTAGAATCAGAAACATTTGATCCAGCAAGATCCTGGCAACACCTTATTGTTAGCTCACTCAAAATTCTAGATGTATCAATCTCTTCTCGCTGTTTATCAGCAAATAACTGACGGACCTCCAGCTCAAGTTGACGACGTTCCTCAGCTCCAAGGCCATCTTTGCCTTCAGGAGTGTGTTCTGGAGAGTCTGTTGCTTCGAGTAATCGAACTCCTTGGTAACTATGAAGATAAAAAGCTGCAAAGAAGGAGAAGACATCTTCAAGTGGTTGTGTTTCCGCAAGAATTTCAGCAAAGAGCTGTCGGTCTCTTGTACTTCTCATATGGTATGTTAGTGCTTCTCTGAGGAGAATTTCTTTTCCAGCCTCGCTGCCTTGTCTAGTTTTTAATACCCAAGAACTTGCCATGATATCACCTCAGAGTTGTACTCCCAATAGAAACAGACAGATTGTCTGCATAGTATTCATATGTTACCAGATAGAGTAAGGTAGAGTTCTTAGGATCTCGAAGGTATACACGTGATATCCTTGGTAAGAGCCGACCAAGACCTCGAATCCGCGACTCCATTAAATATTCCAAGAAATCTTCACTCAAGTTGATATTGATGTTGTCAACAGCCTGCATTCCTTCAGCTTGTAGGCGAAGGATTCTTCGAGCAAAAGTTTCTTCCATATTTGTTTCGCGTTCTTTCATTGTAGATAATTTATCATAGAGAAGATCACGAAGCTCAACATAATATCGTAACGTTGGCTCAGGTTCAGGTTTTGATGGGATTGAACTCTCCTGCTTCACAGGATTATCACGTTTGATTGGATCAAGTCGAGTATCAAGCGGTATTGGTCGTTCCGGTGCCAGTGGAGCCGGAGGAGGTTGAGGAACATAGCCAGTTTCATCTGGAACCGCTGAATCGATAACAGCTTGCCTTTGCTCCATTTTTAGTTGGTATTCTCTGAGTGCTTGTTCATAGGCATTTGTATCGATTTCAAACTGTCTTGTAGCCTCAGCAATGAGATTTTCACGGTTTCTATTATGTTGGCGAACCTGTTCATTTTCAGTCTCTATCTCTTGACACTTGGTTTCCCACAATTTTACTTCAGCGGAGTAGACACTCTCTCTTGCATCAGCTTCTATTTTCACTCGATCAGCCATCGAGCTGGCCGATATAACCTGACCTAGAAGCTCGTGAACAAATTGAATCAATGAGAGAAGTATTTGTGAATTGGATTGTGAACCTTCAATACTCTCCTTGAACCCTTCAATCCATGATTGAGCTTCTTTTTGCCATTCTTCAGATTTCTCACCAGCATTTTGAACTGCATTAGTAAGCTCTGCAATAAGGGAAGATTCCCCTGAGTTTAGATGATTAATAATTCTACGAATAAATTGTTTCGACAAGATGGTGTCAGCAACATTAGGTATTACTTCGGATACAGTAGTTTCGAAATCATCGAGAATCTTCATGATTGTAGTGCCATCAGCAGTGAGTGGACCATCTGGTTGTGGAACTGAATATTTTTTCTGAATCTCTGTGCGAGC
>JAEORG010000129.1 GCA_016841005.1 Candidatus Thorarchaeota archaeon
ATTGCAGATGAGAATGATAGTCAATCAACTAGAGAGGTGTACATGGAAAAGATGAATGACCTATTGAATTGCGTCTTTAACACATTCTCCCCCAGAGTAAATAAGGAACAAGAAGATATGCTGAACCTCTTTGCACAGTTACCATTTTCAGAAACCAAAGAGATGGCAGAACGGTTCCAAAAGTTGCGGAGCGAACATACCTGAAAAGACATGAGATAGATCGTCATGGGTCGTGAGATCTTCGGACCTGAGTTCCTGCCCTACAGGCAAGAGAAACAGATGTAGTTTCAAATTTCATGGGAGCGCAAGCTCCCTCATTCTTCTTTTTCCCAGTACACTGATTAGAGAGTATAATTATGATTGAGGTCTAGTACATTGGAGAAAAACTGCAATCAAGAGGGGAAAGAATGGCCCAATACACTGTCCGTGAAGCTGACGTAGCAGAAAAGAAAGACTTCGCGAGGCTCTATTGGAAGGTCTTTGAACCGCATCTGAAATTCGAGGAAGTACTCGCGAAGGACCTGGTGAACGAATGGAATAGGAACGACCTGCAGGAATGGGCATATGTAGCAGAAATGGATGGAATGATTCGCTCGAATGTGTGCTTCTTCGTCAGTGAGGATAATGTCATTCGTGGTAATTCCCTCAAGCTCGGTGGCATATGGTCACTTGCGACTGAGGAACCCTATCGAAAGATGGGAATGATCAGTTCGATTATCAGGATGATATACAGCAGAATGAGAGATGATGGAATCGTGGTCTCGATGGTTGACCCTGATAGGATGCTCTTTCCCTTCTATGAACGATTTGGATACGGATTCTTCGAGAGCGCAAAACTCTACGAACTTGATACAGATAATCTTAGGAATATCAAAAGCGATCCCAGCATTTCATATCGTGAGATGGAAGACAAGAGGGAAGGTCATAAAATCCTTCAAATTCAGAAAGCTATGGCCAGATATGGTTCTCGCGTTTTGGGGAGAAGAAGACATATTGAATATCTAATTGAGAGTGGGAACTGTTACTTACTTGAGAGAGATTCAGAACCTGTTGGTATCGTAAAATTCAGTTTGACCAGTGACAGTGATAAGACCTGGATGAACATCTGGCCTGACACGTGTTATGTTTCAACAGATGTTTTTCCATCAATCATTGATTTTGTCCAAACACATGCAACTAAAGCTCAGAAGATACAATGGTTCTGTGGTACAGAATCCCCAGTACTGCACTACACACATGGTCCGCAGAATGTGGTTGCTAAGGATTGGGGAAATATGATGATAAGAATTGTTGACTTCCAGAGTTTCTGTAAGTCAATTGATGTCCCAAAGAGTGCAATAGATAAGTGTATCATACAGCTCATTGACGATTATTGCCCATGGAATGACGGAACATACATGATCTCACCGTCAAATGGAAAATTGGACATTGAGCACACGAATAAAGAACCGGATGTCGTACTTAATGCATTGAGTCTTTCGAGAATCATCGGAGGCTATACCACTGCAACAACGCTTCATAGTCTACATGAGATAAATTGTCCACGAAAAATTGCTGAGAAACTTGAAGAAATCTTCCCCTTTGATCCTTTCTTCTCACATTATAGATTCTAAGAGTCATGGGTCGTGAGATCTTCGGACCTGAGTTCCTGCCTTACAGACAAGAGAAGCAGATGAAGTTTTAGTTTTCAAATTTTGAAAGATTCCTTTTTTCTCCCATTTCTTGGTTCATAGTTTGTGAAATGCTCAATCCTGAAATAACCATAGAGTTTATTAATTTGTTAACATATATTTGTTAACACAATTAATTATATTTTGTTAATTAATTCATGTGCAACAGAAGAATCAGATAGTGAAGGTGTATAGCGTGGTTGAAAGAGCAAAATACAGGATAAGTGGACTGGTAATTTTATTCCTAATATGCTGGGTAGGATCTAGTCCTTTAGCATGCAATAGCACAGAGATTTGGTCTGACAACTTCAATGATGGAGACCATACTGGGTGGACAATCTGTGAAAACGAAGTGATAACTAGCGGCTCAAATTGGTCAGCTACTAACCATTATTTACAGTTGGACCAATCAGGATGGGGTATCATAAGTCATCCTAGTAACGTAGCTTATGGCACTTGGAGTTTTGATATCAAGACTAGTGAGTCGTCAGATGCTGAGATTGTCTTCATTAGCAATAACATAACAGATTTAGATACTTTTAGCGAGTGGACAGGTTACTGGATTAATTTTATAGCCTCAAGTGAAAATCTTGCTTTAAGTCTTCGAAAACAATATGAGGGCGACTGGTCAATAGTCGGAAGTTATGCGACCCCTATACCTGCTGCAGGTTGGCATCATATAGAAGTGACCAGGACTACTACTGGTCAGTTCACCGTTATGCATAATGGTTCGTTGATAATACAAGAAGTCGACATAGATATTGACACATCAGAGATGTTTGCTGTTTATGTTGAAAATTGGCAAATGATTGATAACATCATAGTAGATAATGAGGTTCAATCATCATCCATTGATTTGATACTGATTGCTATCGTTACTTCCACTGTTGCGATAATTGCAGTTCTTATCATCATACTAAGACGAAAATGAGGAACAAGAATGTTCGCTACTCTACGCTACCCAACAAAACAACAAAGCCTCATCTGGCTTAGAAGACGTAAGAAGGACCGACCATCAGAGATTGCGAAGGACCTCAATCTGTCAAGACCTTTTGTGAGCATGGAACAGAAGAGAGCAGAGGGTCGGATCAAGAAACTCATGGAACATGCTGCATCAGTCAACAGGGTGAAGATAAACCGTCTGAGTGCGCGATATGGTATTGCCGAGGGATACTGTCACGCCTACGACGCACAGACATTCATTATCTATTCCCCCAAGATAGGTGTTCAGAACTGGTATGTGCACCAGGGAGACTGTGGAACCTGTGACTTGGAGGATCAGTGCAAGGAAACCCTTCGCGCTCTTGCGGAGGAGTGGGAGATTGGTATCCCACCAGGTATACCACCAACAGAACTTGGTGTTTACTTGTTTGAAACAATCAGGAAGCGGCTCAAGTGGGACAAAACTTGAAGAACATCTCAAGGGTATGCCGGTTGCCTCCGGGGTTGAGGAAGGAGGAACACGTACATCTTAGATCTCGAAAAATCATGTTGGTTGTAAGTCTAACAATCATCTTGACATCATCCGCACTCACAAGCTTTATGATGCGAGGCCCAATTGCAACAGTAGTTCTACCATCACTACCGCCCTTATCACAGCCATCATTAATGCGTGGTCCAAACACACCACATGACTCCATAGTAATAGATGGTGATGCCAACTTCTCTGACACAGCTATTCTAGAGGGATGGCCTGGTGATGGTTCTCCTGAGGATCCATTTGTAATTGATGGATTGGATATTGACCTTAGTGGTGGAGATGGTAGCTGCATAAAAATCAGCAATACACAAGTCAGCTTCATCATAAGCAACTGCAGTCTCACTGGAGCTGAGAAGGATGGAGGAGATTTTAGGGATAGAGCTGGAATCTACCTGCATCATGTCATGCATGGCAAACTTGTAAAAAATATACTCGATGGGAACCATTTTGGCATCAGCTTAAATAACGCAAATTATAGTACCGTGACCGACAACATCTGCACCAACAACAGATGGAGTGGTATCCTTTATTATGGATCAAGTTTCACCACCTTAGCGAACAACACCTGTTACAACAACAACGATTACGGCATCAACATCCGATTGACGTCATCGTCAAATACTCTGACCAACAACATCTGTTACAACAACGGCGGCGGTATCAGCGTTGGTAATTCGGAATCCAACATCGTGACCAACAACATCTGTTACAACAACAGTTGGGGCATCGGGCTCTGGAACGCAAATTATAGCACTGTGACTGATAACACCTGTTTCAATAACAGCGTCGGAATTTCCCTCGCTCGCTCAGAGTCCAACAATGTGTCCGACAACACCTGTATCAACAACGAGATAGGCATCAGCATCGAAAGCTCAGTTTTCAACACTTTAGAAACCAATACATTACTGGGCAATAGCAGGAGTAAAATACTAGACGTTGATTGGGAATTTTTCAAGTTGAATACATTCTTTGGATTAGTATTTGCATTAATAGGAGTCATAATTCTGGGTGCAGGATGGAGATTCGTCAAGCTCTGTAAAAGTGAGTGGACCGAGGAGTAAGTGCGGCCATTATAATGACCAATCGTCATGTGCCGCGAGATCTTCGGACCTGAGTTCCTGCCCTACAGGCAAGAGAAACAGATGTAGTTTACAATACTATATCGATCACAGGGGTTAAACTTGAGTCAGGTTTACTGCAAATATATGTCAGGTCTTTGCTCGACTCACTCGGGTCATGTTCAATTACCTGGTCATTCAAGTTCCGGATTTTATTGGCTATATTAAGAATCTCTGA
>JAEORG010000130.1 GCA_016841005.1 Candidatus Thorarchaeota archaeon
AATTGATTTCAGGAAAATCTATGTGGTGAGGTACACCTTCGTCATAATTTTTCAGCCAAGGCTTTGATTCGTATGGATCATCAGTCATAGTGTTTACCTCTTATTGTTCGCCTATTAAATCGAGTGCTTCTTGGGCTGCCTCTGCAACATAGTCATATTGATCATGAAGCAACACTTCCAGCGCAGAACAGACTTCAGTACTGCCTGCTCCGATTAAGCCCAATGCTTCAGTTGCACGCCAACGGACATCAGGTTCTTTATCATTCAAAGCCTCAAGTAGGGCTGATGTCTTATTTGATGCAGGTTGACCAAGTTTACCAAGGCTTAAAGCTGCTTCACGTCGTACAATGACTTTGTTATCTCTGAGAGCGTTCTCTAGCGCTGACAATACTTCGTCACTTGCTACACCAATCTTACCCAGAGATCTTGCGGCTTCTGCTCTCTCTTTATTCCCTCCAATTGATAAGATGTCTATAAGAAATGGAATTCCGTCTTCGCCATCAGTCCCCATACCTCCTATAGCCCCGATGATGAGGACCTTCATTTTTCCTCTTACTCCATCATATGATTTTATGAGTTCTGGAATGGCTTCTTTTCCAATACTCCTTAAGGCATCAACAGATTTCCCTCGTACCTCTTCAGATCTGTCATCCAACATCATAGCAATACTCGATAGCACGTCCGGGTTAGTAGATTGCATTACTCCAAGAGTGTCAACAACTCCTGCTCTTGCTACGGGATTAGGATGGTCTATCGCTTGAAGAAGTGATGGTATTGCATCATCTCCGATCTGTGCGAGAGTTTCTATCGAACGATGTCGAACTCTCCAATCTTCATCCGAGAGAGTGTTAACAAGAGTTGGAATCGCCTCTTTTGATCCCTTTCCAATTGTCCTTATTGCCTGTGCAGCAGCTGTCCTTACAGTCCAATCTATGTCCCGTAAGCAATCAATAAGGTTAGGAATGGTAGAGAATGCTTTTGGCCCCATCATCCCAAGTGAAGTAGCTGCCTCTGTTCTTATATCACAACTTTCATCCTTTAATGCTGCAACCAATGAAGTGAGAGAGTCATCTGTTGCAACTCCTATCTGACCAAGAGAAACAGCAGCAGCTTTTCGAATTGAGATTTCATCATCAGAAAGTAATTTTGCAATACTGGGAATGGCGTCTACTGCCGATTCACCGATTTTTCCTAGAGACCTTGCTGCTTCGCGGCAAATGCTCCAATCCTCATCTTCGAGACAAGTCACAAGATCTGTAACAGCCTCTTTTGAGCCTGCTCCAATCTCTCCCAAAGCTAAGGTTGCATTAAATCTGACAGAACGAATCTCATTATTTAGATTCTCGATTATCTCCTTTATGACAGAAGGGTCTTTTTCGAATCTTGCAACAACTATCTCTATCTTTGCATCGCGTAGTAAATCTTCAAGTGAACTAGACATTATTTCACCACCTATATTCCCAGATACACCTTCTTTATCCGTGGCTCTCGCTCAAGTTCTTCCTTTGTCCCACTCATCTCAATCTTTCCTTCTTCAAGGACATAGATATTATCAGATACCTCCATTGCAAGAACCGCATCCTGCTCAACGAGAAGAGTAGTTGTCCCTTCTTCTTTGATTTGACAGATTGCTTCAAAGATTCGGTTCTTTATTTTTGGAGCAAGTCCCAAAGATGGCTCATCTAAGAGTAACAACTTTGGATTTGACATTAGAGAACGAGCAATAGCAAGCATTTGCTGCTCTCCTCCACTCAAAGTACCAGCACGTTGTTTTCTCCTTTCATCCAATCTTGGAAAGATATCAAACACGAAATCCAAAAGGCTGGAATACTTGGTCCGATGTTTCAATGAGTAGGCTCCAAGCTCGATGTTCTCCATGACACTCATATCATAGAACAATCTTCGACGTTCTGGGCAATGTGCAATTCCTCTACGAGTGATCTGATGGGCATCAAGTTCGTCAATCCTTTCACCCATAAACGATATTTTACCTCGGTCAATTTCTTCTAGACCAGATATCGCACGGAGTAGTGTAGATTTCCCTGCACCATTTGGTCCAATTACTGAGTCGAGAGAACCTTCCTCCACCGTCAGGTTTACTTCTTCGAGAGCTTTAGCCTTGCCATAGTAATGATAGACTTTTCTTAACTCAAGCAAATGCCTCACCTTTACCCAAATATGCCTCTAATACGATTTTGTTATTTGCCACCTCTTGTGGTGTGCCTTCTGCGATAAGACGCCCCTGATGCATAGCAATAGCTCGCGGTACCAGAGTCATTAATTCACGCAGCACGTGACCTGTAACGAATATAGTCACTCCCTCTCCACTTAGCCTACGTATCAGCTTGTTGATTCCTTCTTTTTCTTCATGAGACAATCCGCTGAACGGTTCATCTAAAAGGAGCATTTCTGGATTTGTTCCCAGAGCTTTTCCAATTTCGAGTCTTCGTAGGTCTCCGTGAGGTAAGATAACAGGAGGAAGTCTTGCTTTATCTACTAGTCCTACCGATGAAAGTATTGAGCTCGCTGCCTCATCTATTCCTGTGGCACCGTATGCCCTCCTTCCACGGGGAGAAAGGCATGCGACTGAAATGTTATCCAGTAGGCTCAAATAACGAAAGGATCTCACTAGCTGAAATGTACGAGCCATACCCAAGTTGACTATTTGGTATGGTTTTTTCCCAGTGATATCCATTCCGTTAAACAGAATCTTTCCTGCGGTTGGTTTTTCGAATCCAGAGATTGTCTGAAATATCGTTGTCTTTCCTGCGCCGTTAGGACCAATGAGGCCTAATATTTCTCCTCTTCTAACCTCAAAGTTGACATCATTGACAGCCGTCAACCCACCAAACTTCTTGGTCAGATTCTTCACTTCTAATATTACACCCATCATATCCTACCTCGTAGTTTATCATAATACTCCTGGAATCTACCTAGAACCGGATTCATTACACCTTGTTCTGCAAATCGCACGATTAGAATCAACAGTGTCGCAAAAATCAACAATGCAGTTGCAGCCAGTGGTCTGAGCATCTCACTTAATAAAACGAAGAGGAATGCTCCAATAATTGAACCATAGATGGTTGCTATACCACCGATAGATGCCATGATAATTGCATAGAATGAGTACAGCGGTTGATAGACTGCAGGGTTTACTGCTGTTGTATCAAGTACAAATAGAGCACCTGCAACACCTGCGAAAAATCCACTGATCATGAATGCAATTAGTTTGTAAACAGTAGTATTGATTCCTGATGCATCGGCACATATTTCGTCATCCCTTATTGCTTTAAACACCGTGCCAAGTCTTGAATCTACAATAGCTTTCATAGCCACTAATGAAATAATCATGAATGCTGCAATTAAATAGAAAATTGCCAACTCATTACCCGCTCCAGGAAGACCTGATATACCCTCGGTTCCTCCAAGCCAAGTACCGGTAAGAAACAAGTTGAATAGTATTAAACTGAATGCCAATGTTCCCAAAGCCAAGTAAGGTCCCTTTAACCGTAAGCAGGGGATTCCAATAAGCAAACTAGCTAATACAGCTACAGCTGTGCCTGCGATTAGAGCCACAACCCAATTTTGTCCCAGAAATTTCACAAATGCTGCTGTTACATATCCTGAAATCCCGAAAAATGCTGAATGCCCAAAGCTAGTTTGTCCAGCAAATCCAGCAAGAAGATCCCAGCTAGCAGCAAAAATAGCCATTATCATTGCAGACACTATTATTTGTGTTATATATACACTTCCAGATAGAGGTACTACTAATAACCCTACTAAGGCGATAAGAGTTATACTCCCTCTAAATGAGCGGGCCCAAATCTTGAACCGTTCTACTGATGCACGAAAATCGAACTGAAGACGCATCATATGTTATTTCAGCTCCTTCTTTCCAAGAAGTCCTTGAGGTCTAACTAACAGCATAATAAGAATTACAACAAGGGGAACAATTTCTGAAAATGTTGGACTGATCAAGTAATCCGTTATGGTCGTCGCATAACCCATTATGAATGCACCAACTATACTTCCAGGTATACTTCCCATACCTCCGAAAATTGTTACTGCAAATGCTAGCAGCAGATATCCCCAACCAATTCTTGGAGCGATGTAATTTCCCGGTGCATATAAGACAGCAGCAAAACCAACAAGTAATGCAGATATCATCACGCTCATCATCATAACCATGTCAGTATTAATTCCCATGAGTTGTGCTGCTTCAAAATCTTGAGATACTGCCCGAATTGATTTTCCCATCTTTGATTTATTGATGAATATAGTTACAACCGTTACCAGAACCAATGAACCAACCATTAATGCAACTAATTGAGCTGGGAAGCTAATTCCAAGAAAAGTGGCAGTCCCTGGCACAAATGGTACGATGTAATGTGTCTTAGAATCTCCCAGAAATTTCACAAATTG
>JAEORG010000009.1 GCA_016841005.1 Candidatus Thorarchaeota archaeon
CAGAGTTCAAAGATTGAAATTGAACGTGAGATTGCAGATGTCTATGCATGGCTCTGCTCTGTGGCAAATCTACTTGATGTTGATCTATCTGACGCACTCATAGAAAAATACGGTAATGGATGTTCGAAATGTGGAAAGGCACCCTGTGAATGTACGAATGCACCATAATCGGAATATTTGTTGACTGTGTCAAAAGGATTAAAAGACAACAGATGGGCAGTGTGGATAACCTAGGAGACTATAATCATGCCAAAGACCGCAAAGAAGCGAAAAAAGAAGAAAGGTGAAGGCCCAATGCCATCTGGCGGAGCAGGGCTCATAAGATTCTTCGAAGATGAGACTCCAGGTGTAAAAGTAGGACCCACCCTAGTGTTGGTATTCTCAGCAATGCTCCTAGTAGCTACTGTGATGGCTCATATTGCAGTTCAACTAGGATGGATTGCGGCTCCAGGATAATGGACATGCCCTAACGGTTATAAAGTCCTGAAAATCAGGCCCATTGGCCAAGAATTAGACAATGCTAAGGATGTGCAAAGAATTGAAGATAAAGCCCGAGATGAACAAGTATTGCCCTCGATGTAGGCAACACAGACAGCATAAGATTAGCCTGTATAAGAAAGGCAAGAACAGAAACATGGCAGAGGGAAATAGAAGAATGGAGAGAAAGAAGGAAGGATATGGTTCATTCCCGAAGGCTATACAGAAGAGATTTTCTAAGACTACTAAAAAGAGCATGTTGAAATACGAGTGTACAGAATGCGGTCACATATTTCAGACTAAAGGAATGAGACTGAAGAAACTGGATATAGAACGAGCATAGGTGATACAAGATGTCGGGTGAGATGATACAACAACCAAGATCGAAGTTCATTCGTGTGAAATGTCTCGAATGTGACAATGAGCAGATAATCTTCAGTCATGCAAACACAGAAGTGAAATGCTTAAAGTGTGAAAAAACTCTAGTTAAACCAAGCGGTGGAAAAGCAATACTGACTTCTATTGCCAGAGAAGTCGAAGTTCTACCATAAGATAGCAGTCATAGTAACCCACTATGACTGGAGGTGTTATTATAATGGTCCTAAAAAGAGCTGAGTGGCCACAACCAGATGAATATGCAGTTGCTGTTGCAACAAAAGTGGCACCGTATGGTGCATATGTAACTCTTCCAGAGTATGGGGATAAGGAGGGTTTTATCCATATTTCAGAGGTCAGTAGCACTTGGGTTCGTAATATCCGAAATCACATCAGCGAAAACCAGAGGGTCATTATCAAAGTACTTCAAGTTGATACTCAAAAGAAACACATCGATTGCTCACTAAGAAGAGTATCAAGCGAAGCTAAACGTTCCAAGAATAATGAATGGAAAAGAGCTCAGAAAGCAGAGAAGCTCCTTGAACTTGTTGCAAGAGAGAATGAGATACCACTCGAAGAAGTATACAAAAAGATTGGTTGGCCAATCGAGGATGTATATGGTGAAATTTACAAGGGTCTAGAAACAGCATCAGATCTTGGAGAGGAGGCTTTCGAACAAGTCGAAGCACCAAAAGAGCTAAAGAAGCAAGTTGCAGATCTAGCTAAAGCCAGAATAGAAATTCCCTTTGTTGAGATTGATGGTGAAATGTCTATTCAAGTGCCAGGAATGAATGGAGTAGAAGTAATCAAAAAAGCACTTGGGGACGGGCTTACATTCGGTCAGAAGCATGAAAAATCAACTATTGAGATTTATACACTGGGTTCTCCTCGTTACAAATTACGAATTATAAGCCCTGATTATCCGGAAGCAGAGGAAATTTTGTCAGGAGTTTTAGATACTGTCACAAAGACAATTCAAAAGAATGATGGACTAATTGTATTTGATCGGAAGTAGGTTTCCAATGTCGCAGATTTTCAAATGTCCCATGTGTGCTACTTATACACTGGATAGTGAGAAATGTCCCAAGTGTGGTAATGTGGTGAATAGCCCAAAACCAGCTAAATTTTCCATGGATGATAAATATGGGAAATATAGACGCGAAGCTAAGCGAAAGTCTAGACAATAATGAAAAAGAAAATTAGAGAGGCGATTGATAACAATCGCCATCTAATATTTAGTGTAGGTCACCGGGTATCCAGATAGTTGTCCATTCAGATGCGAATGTTGGCTCTCCTGAGTGGATGTTATGCCAGAAGAGGAATCGTATCTGGTAATTATTACCTGGAATGAGTTGCACGTCTTGTGATGAGCTGCTTGATTCAAGTGGAAGTAAGAATTCAATCACATTTTCACCAGTGGCATACTCGCTAGAGTTGGATCCGTTTGAATCCATTGCCCACGAACCATCGAATCGAAGATACCCATCATAGTAGTCTTCACCGAGATAGTCTACTACTCTAATATCACGAGTTGCCAGGTCACCGAGAGGTGATATCTGAAATCCAAAGGCATCCTGACCCATGACATAGTTGTCCATTTCGATACCATAGTAGATATGTGTACCATTTGATCGAGTATAGACGGTTGCATCATAACCTCCACCAAAGACGACATCGTAAGAAGCAAAGTTGTCTTCTAGTGAAGATATGTCTCCGTCCAACCTTACATCAGCGAGTGAATTACTGTTCACTGGCCAATCAGCCTTTGTTCGATTGAGATATTGCTCATACATTGTATAGTCAATCTCATAGATCTTAACTGTACCATACTCTGAGCTTGTGAATACTAGATTGAATGCTCCGTAGAGTGATTCGGGGATGTTTGCTACCCATGGATCTGTTGCTCCATTATCATAATAGAAGCCATCAACGTATCTCCGGGCATCAGTCAACCCTTTCTCTTGACCTTCGGTGTCATCGTGTGGTTCATTGTACAACATGAGTTTGTACAGTGTTGATTGGTAGAACGCATCCTTGGTTGAATCGTCATCATTAAGGTAAGTGGCATCATCAATGACATCCTTTCCCAGTTTATCTTCTGCTATACGGACCATCCAAGGCCATTTACCTTCATCACCACCAAAAGCGGAATGCCTATGGCCCCAGTACACAAGAACATGGGTCGTGTTCCAAAGCTTGAACGTTTTCAGTGATTCTGTGAGATTTAATGACATGAGCGCATATCCCATCAGCGCTATTTGCGTTGAGTTGAATGTCGCATTGTCAACTATCGTCTGACCTCCACCTGCACCGTTTATCCAATAACCATAGTCCCACCAGCTAGCTACAACTGCTGTATCTGGGAGGACATTTCGTACGAAAGTCATGGATGTCTGCCAGTCAGTGAATGTTGCTCCATTTGACAACTGACCTGCGGAGAATTCAGGATTTGAAATTTGAGCGGTGGCATATGTGGTTCCAAGAAGGACATTTACTGATAACATCATTCCAATGAAGAAGAATACAGCTACAGCATGTTCATTGCTCAATGAAGAGCTCATTCTAAATCTGCGACGCTCAAAAATAGATTTTTGAGTGAATACTTTCGAGAAGGGGGTCAGAATGCTATTAATTGAAACAGCTGAGAGTAATGCTACTCCTGGAGCTAATATCAGACTAAGACGAATCATACTTCCAGTGAAGTATACTGCGGTTAGTCCATATAGGAATGCCAACCAGTCTTCATTTCTACCACGTTTGTAGAGGAAATACATACCAAGTGGGAAGAAGAATATCAATACATTTAGAGTATAGTAGAAACTACCCCACGGACTTGGTAAATGCTC
>JAEORG010000131.1 GCA_016841005.1 Candidatus Thorarchaeota archaeon
GCAAGCTTGAGTGATTCATGGATACAAGCATATTGTGATAGATGTGGACTTCCCTTGGGAGAAGGAGTCGATCCAGTAGGAGAGTGTGTAACCTGTAAGGAACCTGTCTTTCTATGTGAGAAGCATACGAAGAAACTTGCTGGTGATGAGATATATTGCAAAGAACATGAGTCCGAATGCTTTATTGCTACAGCAGTATTCGGAACTCCACTCGATCCAAAGATTGACCTTCTTAGACGGTTCCGAGACCAATGGCTCACTTCCACTATCCTAGGGCGGGCTGCAGTTTACACTTACTATGAGATATCTCCCCCGATTGCAAGATTTGCTAGAAGGCATGATACAGCGAAAGAGGTCCTCAGAAAAACGATTGTACAACCCGCCCTCCGACTTGCTAGGGTGCTGTTGAGTAACAATTCATAGAATTTGTGGTTTTCTTGCAAGAATCCAATATGGTATTTCATCATTAGTTTGTATAAGTCTTTCAAAAATAATCTCGAACCCAGCTTTCTTCACCATTTCAAGACTTGCGTCGGGCGCCGGATGACTCCAAGCCATATCTACTCCATGATATTCAGCAATCTCCTCCCATTCAGAGTGCGCTGTGCAAGCAAGCATCACTCCAGAAGGTTTCAACCACTCATAGATTTTATTGTAAATTAGTTGATGTTGGCTCTTGTGAATGTGGATGATAGCATATGTGGATATAATACCATCAAAAGAATTCAATTGAAAATCAACTTTCGTAACATCACCATAAATGAGCTCTGCATCAGGGACATTCTTCTTTGCAAGTTCTAGCATTGATTTTGAAAAATCAATGCCTTTTGCACTATACCCTTCAGATACTAATCTTTTGAGAACTGGAATTCCAGATCCACAACCTATATCCAAAATAACTGCGTCATTGGGAAGTTGGTCGATGAAAGCTTGAATCTCTTTACTGTTATCAAATTTCTCTCTCTGCTTGTTATATTCTTCTGCAATCTTATCGTATCCTTCTCTAACAATTCTCCCTTGCTCTTCAGGGCTCTTTCCATGAGTTGGACCAGGTGACAGCTTGTATCCCTCTCCTCAATGCTTTTGCATAGGTTGAACTTATTTGCATTGAGGTTAACAGAATTGGACATGAGAATTGCAGTTCTTACAAGTGGCGGTGATAGTCCTGCCATGAATGCAGCTATCCGTGCTATAACTAGAGTTGGGATTCATCGTAATTGTGAAGTCTACGGTGTATTCGGTGGACTTCAGGGAATTCTAGATGAGAATATTCATCCATTGAACTCTCGATCAGTTTCTCTAATTCTTCATAGAGGTGGTACATTCCTTACTACTGGACGGTCTGAAGAATTCAGGACTGAAGAAGGACAGAAAAAAGCAGCAAGGATTCTGACAGAACGAGGTTTTGATGCATTGGTTGCTATTGGAGGAGATGGCACGATGCATGCACTTGATGCACTTAGTAATCATTGGGATGGAATGCTAATTGGACTTCCTGGAACTATTGATAATGACCTATATGGCACTGATTATACAATAGGATTTGATACCGCTGTAAATAATGCATTAGAAGCATTAGACAAAATCAGAGATACTGCTGAGGCATTCTCACGAACTTTTCTTGTCGAAGTAATGGGCCGTCATGCAGGATTTATTGCATTTCATGTTGGAGTAGCAACGGGTGCTTCTGCAATTTTGATGCCTGAAACAAGTACAACTATCGAAGAACTCTCAGAGACTGTTCTCAAAGCAAAAGAGCGAGCCAAATCATCAGTCCTAGTTGTTGTTGCAGAGGGAGATGAATTAGGGAACGCAGATAAAATTGGTAAAATGCTCTCAGAACGAATTGGAGAGAAATGTCGTGTATCAGTATTAGGGTACATTCAGAGAGGAGGAAATCCAACACACTTCGATAGGGTTCTCGCAACAAAACTTGGAGCATATTCTATTGAATGTCTTCTAAGTGGAGAGCACGGAGGTCTCGTAGGAGAGGTCAATGGAGAACTGGTACTAACACCATTTGAAGAGACTTGGACTAAAAAGAAACCAATCAATCAGTGGTTACTTAATCTGCTGTCAGAATTATCAAGCTAGTTTGGGTTCTCGGTAAACTAATACGGAAGGAATCCCCAAGAATTCTCGAGGTAGAATTCTTTGGTTTTCAAGAACTTGGCTGACTACCATATCTGGGCTGGCTGGAAGATGAGAGAACTCCTTCAAAATGTAGATGCTGATACTTTTGTCAAGCCTGTGGCAGGGAGGAGTCCAAAGGAATTAGTTCAACATATCGTTCTGGCTTTGGAGACCTGCTTCTTTTTTGCTGAGGCATCCAATGACGAATCGGTATTTGATCGAGTGAAACGACTCCCAAAACAAGAACTACTCAAGAGGTGGGAAGTATTAGATACTAGACTCAGTACAGCCATCGAAGAAATTCCTCAAGGTAAAATTTCTGTTGTTCATATAACCGAACAACCATACGATGTAGATGTAATGGATTTCTTTATGCAGTATCTACTTCATACAACTCATCACAGGGGACAACTTGCCCGTGCTTTAAGCGAACTTGGTTTTGATGTACCCGGAACTGACTATATTATGTTCTTAGGTGAGAATGTGTAAAATTATTCTTTGGCAGATGGAAGAAGATTGTGTTATGTGTTCCCCTTCATAATATCAGCGATATTTCCAAAGAAGTGATCCAAGGTTCTACTTCGTTCCATATATCCTTCAATTTTTGACATAAGTTCCTCATCATCTTGATAACCTCCAATTGAATCTGTAGCGATCAAAGAGTGAATCTCAGCGTTCAAATCAAGGATGTTTTTCGAAGTGCGCAGTATATGAGATAACATTCTCATAAGAATCCTTGAGTTACTCATACTTCTGATGTTCAATACTTGGCTATAGAAGAGAAATTGGAAGCGATCTAATTGTTCAAGCTTCTCAACGAAATCAATTAATGATTTTGGTTCATTTCGTGCTTCAAGCTTCTCATGCATATCTTTCCAGTAGTATTGATCCTCGAGAAGTTCTGCAAGATAGATTTGCACTGTTTCAAAGTATGGAGTCCCTTCAGGTATCTTTTCAAGTTCTAGTTCTGTGAACTTGATTGCAACCTTTAGTGAGAACTCATCTAGGTATCTTTTGATTGAAGCTTGGTCCTGTGCAAGAACTAGCGCTAATAGAATCCCATAGATACATGAGGCACAATCAACAGTGATCTCTGTAGGACCCAGTGCATATAGTTTGATTGATTGTTGTAACATATCAGCTGTGATATCTTCATTATGGATTCTGATCTTCCAACCCTGTGAAGAACAATAACATTGGCCATCGTGAGTGTATATTGAGGAATAGCATGTTTTGCCATCATCCACCTCGAACTGTCTTATCATCTCAATGGATGCACTTTGATTGAGAATATCTGCTGCGAAAATAGCATGTTCTACATCTATGAGACCATCTGCGTTGAGACAGATGAGTTCGCCCTCAAAATCTTTGAAACATGGGCAGAAATTGTAGACACGCACATCGTCTTCCACAGCTGAAACCTTCAAGCTGAATAGTACTATTATCATATATGAAGTATCTTCGAGCATATCCCCTCAAA
>JAEORG010000132.1 GCA_016841005.1 Candidatus Thorarchaeota archaeon
GGCTATTTCGTTATACAAGAGATTTGTCACACATTATTATCTTGAAAACAGGAATCCAAATAGAGAAACATATGACAATCTGGAAACTCTATTTGCAAAAGTGATAGAACCCAAAGAAGTACCATCTGATTGGGTAATTGTCCGAGGAATGATTGGAAATGGAAAATACGCCTATCGGAACGAAAACTGCCTATGGATTGATGCCATAGAAGACCTACCTGATTCCGAACTCAAATACTATGTCTGTTGTTATGGCGATTATGAAAGGGCTAAGGATTATCATGATAGTATAATTCTAACAATGGAACATACAATTGCCCAAGGAGATCACTATTGCTCCCGTGTTCTTCATGACACTCGAGTTGACTGGGACTTACGGCATCCTCCAAAGAGTTTCTGGGATAACATCGAAGTTGAAAATGATTAGTTCATAAAAAGAGCGAGAAAAGTGGCGCCCCCGCCGGGACTTGAACCCGGGTCTCAAGAGTGACAGTCTTGAATGCTAGACCGGACTACACTACAGGGGCATTTATGTTCCAGACACCACTGGGTGTCGGGCAGTCCGCTTCGAATCTCGATTTTCTATTAAAGTTGTCGTTGCGGTCCGGCAAAAAGCGAAGTAATCTATTCTTCTGGAATCCGAATCCAGAGGATATTGTTCCCCCTGAGCAATATTTCACCGTACTTGGCCTTTGGTTGAGGAACTCCATCTTCACCAGGTACTAATTCTTCAGCGTCAGCCAATGTGAGATTCATGTAGACATCACATCGTGTGAGGCGCCCGCTGAATATTCTCTGATCTTTAAGCTTGATTGATACAACTTCATTAAGATTCTGTTCAAGCGCTTTGATGGGCATTCTCTCGGCTGACATAAAATGTAACCTCTTCAATGTGCGCCTTAGGGTGTATTATAAAGGCTTTGCTACAAACCAAAGCACCTCAAAAAGGCGTCAATATTAAGAAGAGAGCATTGCAAAGACTCCAAGGAATTGAAACACATGACAATATGTCTCGGAATTGAGGGAACTGCTCACTCATTTGGTGCTGGAGTTGTATCCAGTGATGGTGAGGTTCTTTCGAACATCTGGGATATGCTACAACCGAAAGAAGGTGGAATTCATCCACGAGAGGCCAGCCAACATCATGCTGACCTAGGTCCAGGTATTATCAAGAACGCGCTTGACGATGCAGGTATTGGAATGCAAGAAATTGATATGATTGCTTTTTCGCAAGGTCCTGGGCTTGGACCATGTCTACGAACAACTGCAACTATGGCTCGTACACTATCACTTCGCTTCGATGTACCTCTAGTTGGTGTGAATCATTGTGTAGCACATATTGAGATAGGTTGCCTTGAATCCAAGTTTCAAGATCCTGTTACAGTCTATGTTTCTGGTGGCAATTCACAAGTCATCGCATTTGCAGGCGGTAGGTATCGGACCTTTGGAGAAACTTTGGATATTGCTATTGGAAATATGCTTGATGTCTTTGGTAGACACGCAGGAATGCAGTTCCCCGCAGGACCAAAAGTCGAAAAATATGCCAAACAAGGATCCAATTATCATCCCCTACCATATTCTGTAAAGGGAATGGATGTGAGCTACTCGGGGATGCTCACTGCGTCTCGGCGTCTGTTTTCGGAGGGAGTACCACTACCTGATATCTGTCATAGTATTCAAGAAACTGCATTTGGTATGCTAGCAGAAATTGCAGAACGTGCTATAGCACATACCAAGAAGAAAGAACTTCTTCTCACTGGAGGAGTAGCTCGAAACAACCGTCTTACAGAGATACTCAAAGGGGTGGCAGAAAGACACGAAGCATCTTTTCATCGTGTTACACCTTCATTGGCTGGAGATCAAGGTGCCATGATTGCTTGGACTGGAATATTACAACATAATAGCGGTGATATTCTAGAGATAGACACATCAAAAGTTCGACCTAAGTGGAGGACTGATGAACAAGATATTGGGTGGAAGTCATGAAAATAGAGGGCAAACCAATAGCTATCGGTGCAGAATCCACCATTTCGAAGGTAGACCTTTGGGGTCAGTCCTTTGTTCTGAAATATCGTCCCAGTAAACCATACCTCTTGCCCGAGATTGACAAGATTTTACGAACCACTCGTACCAATCGAGAGTGCAAATCGCTAACATTTGCACGAACACTTGGAGTTCCAACTCCAGCTGTGCACTCAGTTGATCTTAGTGATTGTACTATTCTCATGGACTTCATTGAAGGAAAGCAATTGAAAGAAATTGCAAACACAACCTCTGAGAAGCAGCTCAATGAACTATGTAATCAGTTTGGTCAACTTATCGCTCACTTACATGCTGGTGGAATGGTTCATGGTGATCCTACTACAAGCAATCTTATTGTATCTCCCAAGAACGAAATCTGGATAATTGACTTTGGCCTGTCTGAGTTGAATGCCACTGTTGAGATGAAGGGGGTTGATCTTCATCTGATTAGAAGGGCACTCGAAACGACCCATTGGGACCTCCAAGAAGAGATGTTAGAGAA
Source organism: Candidatus Thorarchaeota archaeon (assembly GCA_016841005.1). The sequence goes on from JAEORG010000132.1 coordinate 2,525, forward strand.
CACGCTCAAAGGATATGCTTCTGTTCTTGGTGATGAATCTGACCAAGTATTAGCAAGAATGGAAGAGATACGCGAAAGAGGCCGTTATCACTAGGAACGTAAGCAAATCTTTATATCCACACTTCAAAGGCAATCGAGAATAGTCGGTTTCTTAGGAACCAATTTTCCAAGAGGTATCCCTCATGGCAAGAATGCACACACGACGAAAAGGTCAGTCCGGAAGCAAGCGTCCCTCCACAGTTCAAGTTCCAGAATGGCTTGACAAGGATGCAGCTTGGGTTGAAGAGAAGGTAGTTGAACTTGCTAAGGCAGGGAACACGCCGTCTATGATTGGCCTGATTTTACGAGATCAGTATGGAATCCCTCTTGTCAAGGTTGTAACTGGAAAACGGATTACCGACATTGTTCAAGAAAATGAACTCCAGAAGAGAGTTCCTGAAGACCTAAGAAACATGATTGCCAAAGCTGGTAAGATTAGGCGCCATCTTGAGGAACACGGTAAGAAAGACTTTGTTTCAAAGCGTGGTCTTCAGCTTGTCGAGAGTAAGATACACAGACTTTCCAAATACTATAGGAAGAATAAGGTTTTACCTGCAGATTGGAAGTACTCACCAGATCAGATTGCAGTTCTGCTTCGATAATCTTATCATGTTGGGGTTATCTTCACATCTCAGATATGAGCGCGAAGGTCCCAAGCATTGCAAATCTTAAACCAGTGCGAGATAGGTTCGCGGATATCAATCTGAAAAAGTACAAGAAAATATTGATTCTAAGTGCAAAATCACCATCTTCAGTGATATCATCAGCTATTCTCTGTAGAAGCGCACTGAGAGCAAATATTCTGTTTCATGTGAAATTCATTGATCCCGTTTCATCAATGCAACTAATTAGAAAGGAGAAAGACTCCAACTCAAATTCATTATTGATGCTTGTAGGAATTAATGCCTATGGTAAAAAGCCATCACAGAAAGAACCCATTGTTGATGTGGGTAGTATCTTTCATGCCAAACTTCCTATTTCTGATACTGTAGAACCAGAATTTCCTTCTCCAGCAGTAGCATATGGATTTTCAAAGGCAAAACTGAAAATTGAACTTGATGATTTGGCTCTTGCGACTGTAGGTTCGATTATTGAATCTCCTTCTGATAAAATCACAAGCAAGTTGATCAAAACAAGCGAAAAGGTTGGAATCGTTTCAGCTAAAAAGGGATTCAAAATACCGGGAACCAACTTTATTCCTCTAAATGAGCTCTTTTGCAATAGCATTTACCCATACTTAGATGGTCTGAGTGGAGCACCTGACCAATGTAAAAAACTGCTTGAAAATACTGATTTACCATTTAAGAAACGTACTGGACACCTTAGCCAACTTACTGCTGAAGAAGCCACCCGATTGAATGCAGTATTACTACCAAGACTATCTTCATCTGCAATATCATCGATATTGGGAAGTGGGGACTATGAATTATTGCGAGAAAAACACGACAGCCCAATACGTTATGTTGCAACAATTAATGCCCTGGGACATGTTGCTTGGTGTCGAACTAAGATGGGTCTGTTTCTTGGAGTTATGATTGGCGATAGGGCAAGGCAACTTGACAGTTTGAAAGATCTTTATCGTGAGCATTGTAAAGAAGTAGTTGAGGGAGTCTACAAACTCAATGAACTATTAAATGACACAGAGGCCCAGATACAAACGGGAAATCAGTACATATCTACTACTGTTACGATTCCAGAAGCAGTACTGTCAGATGTTGGAAGAATCACTCTTGAATCAACTATAGGCAACGAGAACAAGTTCCTTATTCTTCGAACGCCTCAATCAATTATCGTATCATGGACTCAGGATATCCCATCACTCAGAGTATTTTCAGAAATGGCGAACATAAATCTAGCAGTGAGTTCAATTTCCCACAATTCTGTCATAGTGACTGACTCTTCTGAACAAACTCATGCAAAGATTGTAGAATTAATGCGAACAATTTTAGATGGGGCTTGAAACCAGTGTTGGCTGAAATTGTTATTGAATTCGATAAGATTGAAGATGCGAACAATGTTCTAAACGCCATAAAGCCTGACAATACACCTTTGCCGCAAGGAATCTCAATTCAAACCAACGTAGAAAAAACACGGGTATCTATACAAATCAAGTGTGAACGAGGAATCGATTCTCTTCGAGCGACTGTAGAAGATATAATGAGTGCGATTGATCTGTCTGTAAGGACACTTGATACTGTGGAATAATATTCAGTTTCTCTTGGTCCTAGCCTCGACAAGTTTCCTAAATTCTGTCTTGGCCTTGGATCTGGCAATCTCCGCCATGTCTTCTGTGATAAAACCTCTTTGAACTGCACGTTTCAGCAGGTGTTGGTCGATAATTCGAGTTTCTCCTTTAAGTGGTGCAACAACATCGATTTCAAGATCGACATAACGAATACTTCCGGGAACGGAACCATTTCCTGGATACACCTCAATCCCC
>JAEORG010000010.1 GCA_016841005.1 Candidatus Thorarchaeota archaeon
AATCCACAAGTTGCTGCAGATTACATCAAATCTCTACCAGTGCCCTACTGGTTTCAAGTAACAAGTCATCCTGAAGAAGATATGATTAGACAATTTGGATACTTAATTGGTGAGTTCGAACTTCACGGAGATTTCACTCTAAACATCACACATCATGAATTCCAGAAGATTGTAGAATCTGATGTACCATTACTTCCTGATCAAGAACACGGTCGCGGACTTTATGTTTTGAATGACGGTTCAAAGTATGAATTCTTCAAAACGCAACAAACTGCGCCATTAACAATGTGTTATAGTATAAGATCATCTGATGGAATACAGCACCTGACTCAATCCATGTTTTACTTGTTCTCTAGATTGATGAGTCGAATCGCATATGGTCAGTATCAATATCTGAATAAATTCTGTAAACATATCATCTTGTGTCAAGATGATCCAGCACTCGGATTAGTAATTGATAAAATAAAGCGGAAAGAACTCCAAGACTTAAAAATTGCAGACGTCATGAGAATCACTGATTCAATTTATCCTGATGGTGTTATCCCAGCTTATCATTACTGTGATGATTGGCGAACAATTGAGATTGTTGGAAAGCACCTACTCTGGGAAGGTCAACCAAAGATTGCTCATATTGATCTTGTATCATATCAACCCAAAATAGAACATGAGCAAGCAGAAAAACTAAACAAGTTTCTTGAGACGGGAGGTGGGCTTGCACTAGGTGTACTACCAAATATCGATGATGGTTATACGGAATCCGTGAGTATAACACTTGAGAAGGTGCTAACTAACGCAATCTCAGATTTCATTGAATCAGGTGTGGATGTCGCACAACTAGCTAGAAATTCTATGATTTCCACACAATGTGGACTTTCGAGAGCTAGTAAGAATCTCACTCGTGAAGTACATGAGGCATGTCTAAAATCTCGAGAGATTTTCAAGACTGTGATGAAGAAGGTCTCCAAGTAGAGGTGAGTTCAGCATAAGATGGGATAGGCTTAAGTGCTGGTTAGATTGCCATGCCATCAAATCAAGGTGATTACTATGGGAGAATCAGAGTCAGAACCTGGTGCTGTAATGAAATTCATTCAGGATTACCGATTTAAAATGCTTATTCCTGAACTTCTCGTCGTTTTCGCACTATGGTATCTTGTTCCGGAGTCATTGACCCAGAATGTATACGAGCTAATAATTGGAGAAACTCTTGGACCGATTACATTAATTCTTCAACCATTGTTCTTCATACCAAGTGGAATACTCGCTTTTCTCACTGCATTCACACTGCACGGAATATATCCGCTAGATAATTATCATGAAGGTAAAATTCCAGAATTGCCAAAGCCTGCAGTAATAATGATTGTAATCTCATTCATCTTTCTGCCTTGGTTGGTTTTAATGCAGATGATTGGCTATTATATGACAGAGGCAACGGAGTACATCAGTAGGAATCCATTATGGGAGAGAATTGAGAGTATTGGAGACCTCTTTTTCTATGCTGGTGCAGTGTTTTTTGTTGGACTTCAATGGTGGCTTCTGATTCCGGTGTTCTTCCTTAGTCAAGCTGTTGATGGAATCCATAAGATTGCTCATCATGAAACATCTAGTGAAGGAATTACCGCATTCTTCTATTTCCTATGGCCAATAACAATGCCACTATTCTTTGGTCCAATAGAAATTATGGCTATGGCGGCTCTATCTATTCCAGCTTTCGCATTTTACAGCTATGTTCGACCATACTATACCTACGTTACAGCAGTACACACTATAACATTCGCACTCTTAGTTTTAGGAACAGTGTTAATCGCTATGGCAGGGATATCAATACCCCTGTTAGACTATTGGGTTCCAGGAGCAGTTCCTGGAGGGAGACCGCCTGTTCCAGCTCCATGGTGGTGAGGTGTAAGAAATGAGTAATTGGACAAATAAATGGGTAATGATGCTCTTCATTGGAATCATACTTCAAGCGATACTTTATCCAGTGATTTACATGTTTGACCTCTTCGCAGCAGGACACTCTTACGACTACATGTTCAGTGTCTTTCTGATTGGAATAATCTCAGTAGTCATTCAGTTCATCGGATTTGTTGTGATCATGAACAAGACCAAGGGTGAAGATCCTGCAATCTATGGACAAGGCAGACCATTCCGTCACAAACTTCGTGAAGAAGACGGTGAGGCTGCAACAAGAAAACCAACATTTGATGGCTCTGACCAATCAGTCTATGAAGATTAGACTGGATTGTAGGGGTATTTCCCCTACAACTCGTTCTTTTTACATTTCACTTGCATACGTTGTTAATTTTCCTGCTAATGCAGCACCAAGCTGTCTGAAATCATGTGTAGAGATACTAGGTACACTACTAGTTCGTGATGGTATCTTGAATCTAGCAACCATGACTGTTACATCGTCGTCCATAGAGTATTCAATTACTGCTGGATATTGAGTACCAATGCTAATTGTTTCAGTATGTTTCTTCACAGTTGGGCCCTTATAGATCGTACCTACCAGATAAGGATAGGCAAAACCAGAATGAGAAACCTGTACTTGAACTGCAATGGTTTCAGGTAGGTCTTTTACATAGATTTTCCATTCGGAATCTATCAGGGTCAACACTCCTCCACGTTCTCCAAGCTCAACATTAACACCAGCCCGAAGATATGGTACTGTGGCTAAAGATCTAGCAAATTCGAAATTATCACCTTTCACTGGAGGTTTAAAGAATTCATCCGAATCAATCTTGACGGAACGAAAACCGATTAGAAACCCAGCAAATCCGATTATTCCATAGAGAAGTGGAACAAGCAATATTGAATCTAGTGTAAAGCCAAACATTGGTCCAACAAATTCCTGATAGAATAAGGAGAAGACAACCAAAGCAAGAAGTATAGGTAGGAAGCAGCAACAACATGTACTCTGATCACCAGGTTTTGCAAAGAGATTCCCATAGGACTCTTCGTATTTTTCAACTATAGACTCATATTCATTGAAATTAACCCATTTTTTTATTTTAGTCCACTTACCAGGAATGTAATCGATGGACCTCTTAGAACCAATACCAAAGATGACGGATAAAATCGCAACTATGAAAGTATTCTGAGCATATATCTCAAAAATCACATTTGGCTGACCCCCTAGAGTGAGAAGTTGCACCAACCCATAGCCAATGAAGAGTAACAAGATGATTACAAAAGCAACACTGATTTTTCGACTATGTCCATAATCGATGATATTTTCCGCCAATACCTTAACCTCGATTTCAATTTGATGAATGTGAAAATAAGAGCATCGATTAGATTGATTATTCAGTATCAATCTCGAGCTCTTGAAGCAAATCAGTAAGGAAGGGATCTTCTCCTTTAAGTGATATGTACTGCTTGTAAGTCTTAATCATCAAAAGTCTAATCGTGGTGATTCTTTCATCCTCTTGAGTTGATTCAATAATTTGTTCGATTATATCATCAGAAATTAGAAACACTGACTTTAGAGATTTTAGTCTTAGTGAATCATCAAGAACAAAATCAATTCTGACCGCAGATTCGATGCCTTCCAAACGAATAATTGGTCGTACTGCTGAAATGTTATAGTATCCCCCAGCCTCTGCAATTGAGAGATGAATCCCAGCAAATGCAACTCCATCAACATTTTGAGATATTCTGACAAAGTCATGTATTTTTTTGGGAGAAGGAATCTTGGTGATAAAATCCGTAGTTCCAAAGAACTTGAATGAAAAACTTGAAAGAGACAAACCAAAGCCAATAACTAGGATTCCAAAAACATATGGAGCAAAAAGAACAGTTAGTAGGGAAAGAGCCATTGCATAAGGAACAAGATACACAGTGACCAAAGAAAGAATTAGAAGAATGAAATCTCTTTCATCAAATCGCGAAATGAGGTGGGAATAACTGTTTATGTAATCCTTATACATTCGCGTATATTCGTCAAGAGTCACATCTTGCACTTTCTTGTTCCATTCGACCTCTTCTACTCGAACTTGTTGCTTCATATACCACGAGATAGAAAGGAGTGATAATGTAGTAACGATAGTGATCAGAGTGGTAGCCAATATCCATCCCAGGACATCAGCATGAGCAATACCTAGAAGTTCCCATCCAACTGTAAAGGCGAAAAGTGATAGGACTATAATGGTAGTGAATTGAATGATAGTGTAGGGTAAGAGGGATTTAATCTGAAATGGTTCATCGGTCATTAGATTCACTCTAAAGAAGCACATAGTGCTTTTAATATTTCAACAATTGCACTATTTTCACCTGAGTTCTTGAGTGACTCGCGAAATACGATTGC
>JAEORG010000133.1 GCA_016841005.1 Candidatus Thorarchaeota archaeon
TAGGAGCGATTGTGGCAGAGGCTACAGGAGGTTCACTCGGTGATGATGCTATGGAGAAGTTGGTCACTCCACTTGGAAGCTCATCCTCTGACATTTATTGGCCTAGAGATAACCAAGGCTACTATAGAGGATCGGGCGGAGTTGAGATGCTTCCTCGCGACATGGCGAAGTTTGGCTATCTGTATCTAAACAACGGGACATGGGATGGCGAACAGATCATTCCGCGTGATTGGGTTCAACAAACAGCAGATACCCTTGTCACATTTAACGACTGGAGCGGGTACTCATATCAATGGTGGACTTACCCAACAGACGTGACAAATGTCTATGCTGCACAGGGCTTTGCAGGTCAGTTCATCTTTGTAATCCCGAGTCTAGACATGGTAGTCGTTTTCACTTCAAGTGTACCACCATATGAGCCCTATCCTCAACCAGCGATTCTCTTTGATTACATAATTCCCGCTGCAATGAGTGAAGTGCCTCAACAAGGGCAAGCAGCTAACCTTGCAACATTAGCGACCCTCTTCATTATACCACTTCCAATCCTAATAGCGGGTATTTTCTATGGTGTCAAAATTAAAGGATGGTCAAAGGTTCAAATCAATAATCAGGGGATGAAACAATAATGGTTTTTCTTGAGTTTTCGATAGATCAGGCAATCACTCTTGGAATTACACTGCCCCTTATCGCTTTGTGTTTCTTCATCCTCTTTAATCGATTCATGAAGAACGGCTCCAGAAATAAAATTCAAAGATATCTTGCATATTTCGTGAAACCACCTCAGATAGGTACAATGAAATCCGAGAACCAAGAAGAAGAAGTGGGAGTTCAAAAGAAGACACGACAGAGAGAACTGAAAGTGAAACTCTTCTTTGTTTATGTGGGGATTGCATTATTTCTAGTGAGTTTCATGATTGGTGAATTTTACGAAGTCTTTATGGACATGCTACTCCCGGTGACTCAAGGCAGTACTGGCGAAGAAAGGATTGTGATAAGTTTAGTATTCCAGAGTCCATTCACGGCTGGTTGGGTAGGGTCTATGCCATGGTACGGGCAACTTCCTCTACCTGTGGGTTGGGGTACATTCCATGAATCCTGGGGCTGGATCTTCGCTACAACAGCATTCACTGACAACCCCTATTTCTTTCAGACAACCGTTACGGCTTTATTATTGATATCATTCGTGGTGGGACTCGCTTTTCTTGCACCATTAGCACTCAAGAGAATTCGTCACTCATTCCTATCATCATTGTTCTTCTTCATGGTGGGGATGATGACGCTCACAAAGGTAGTAGTTGGTATTGTTGCAGAAGCTTGGGCGCTACTCTTTGGAAATGCTCAGATCAAAATTGGCATCCTGTTCATCACAGGGGATATGATTCCAAACCTGATTCAGGCGATTGTCTTTGGAATCCCTATACTCTTGGTCTTATTTGCCATGTTCATGGTAATTGGTAGGAAGTTGTGGAAAAATCATTACTCCGACATAAGATCAAGACGTTGGTTCATGTTGTATATTGCAATGAGCTTCTGGATTGGATTTGGTCTGACAATAGTATTGATTTGAATAAATAAATAGAAAATAAAAATAGATGGTGCTATGATGATTCAACTTCTCGAGCTAACCCTAAATCAAGCAACTATCATTGCAATCATACTCCCCATTGCCGCAGTATGTTTGTTTTTCCTTGCCATACACTGGCTGAAAAATGGGTCTAGCACCAAGTCACGGAGATATCTCTCATACTTATTCACTCCCCCTCAAAGTGATTTTCCCAATTCCACTGACTCAGAAGATGATACAGGTCAGACTCAAGTATTAGGTTGGAGACGCACCAAAGTAAGGATCTTCTACTATTACCTTGGAATCGTATTATTCCTGGTGAGTTTCGCAATTGGAGAGTTCTACGAGGTAATGTTTGATATCGCCCTCCCGGTAACGCAAGGAAGCACTGGTGAATCCAGGATTATTACTAGCATAGTGTTCCAGACACCCTACATTGCAGGATGGATTGGATCCCTACCGTGGATGGGACTTATTACATACCACGAAACATGGAGCTGGATTTTCTTCACTGCTGGGTTCACTGACAATCCTGAATTCCTTGGGACATTAATCTCAACCTTGGTTTTGATCTCAGTAGGGATTGGATCTCTCTATCTAGCACCTCTCAGATTTAAGAAAATCCGCCAATCATCCCTACCCTCAATGTTCTTCTTCACAACAGGGATGACGATATTTACCAAAGAAGCAATGAGCTGTCTTGCTTATGCATTAGCTCTTGCATTTGGAAACGCCGAGTTGAAATATAGCAGCTTGATCACCGTAGGAGGAATGATTCCTGACCTTGCAGGCGTGTTAGCATTTAGTTTGCTGCTTGTTTTTGCCATGTTTGCACTGTTCATTTGGCTTGGAAGAAAATTATGGAAAACGCATTTTTCAGATTCTAAATCAAGAAACTGGTTCACGGTGTATATAGCTCTGAGTTTCTGGCTTGGGCTGGCAATTATGGTTTTGTTGGTGTGATTCAAATGAAAAGAGTAAAACACATTGTGTCGATTGTGGCCATTTGTGCAATCCTAGTAATGATTCCAATCGAATCAGTTCAGAGCCATTCAGTTGCACAGACAGACGTGGTCAGGGACTATTGGCCAACAGAATCATGGTTGAATACGACCCCAGAAGAACAGGGATTAGATTCTGAAACACTGAATCATATTGATGAAACAATAATTGAGAATGCAATCGAACTTCACTCTGTCATTATAATCAAGAACGGCTATATTATCTACGAGAAGTACTACAACTACTGGACACAATACATGGCTCATACAATTCAATCATGCACCAAGAGTTTCATGTCTGCTCTAATTGGGATAGCTATAGATATGGGATATATCGAGAACGTAAATCAACCGGTTCTTGATTTCTTCCCAAATTACACGATCGACAACTGGGATCCTAGAAAAGAGAATATCACACTGTTCCACTGTTTGACCATGTCATCCGGACTCGAGTTTCATGAGGTCGACATCCCTTATACAGATCCAGCGAATGACCTGTTTGCAATGTATGATAGTCCAGATATGTGGGAGTATGTGCTTGACAGACCCATGGCTCGTGACCCAGGAGAACAGTGGGAATACAACTCTGGAGGCATTGAACTCCTTGGAGGTGTGATTGAGCAATCAACTGGATACAGTGTAGCTGATTTTGCTGAGGAGTTCTTGTTCGAACCGATTGGAATTGATTACTATAATTGGTGGCGACCCTTCGCAAATCTTCAGTATGGCGTCAGTGGAGGATTAAACCTCAAACCCAGAGATATGGCTCGTTTTGGTTATCTCTATCTAAACGAGGGGAACTGGAACGGTACTCAAGTCATTTCATCAGAGTGGGTCAACGTTTCAACGCGCATGTATTATGATACCGGATCGTGGTATGAGTATGGATATACCTGGTGGGGAGTTCCTGGATATACATTCTATGAGGCAACTGGCCACTATGAACAGAAGATATTCATTATCCCAGAAGAGGACATCGTAGTGGTATTTACCGGGAATATTCAGGATGAGGACTGGCATCCCTCTGATTACTTTGTGATTGAGTATGTGATGCAAGCAACAAAAGAACCAGGTCTTGTTGACCCATTACTAATCATTAATGTATCAATTTTGGTCGTCTTGCTTCTCCCTATTCCTATTGTATTCGTCAGACGAAGATTTCAGCGGTGATGCCATCGTTCTGCAAAGGGATAACAATAAACGTAGGTCTGGTACAGAATTCTACTCATACTTTCGAGATGAGTGACCAACCCTGACTGAAGCATCTATAGAGCAGATGGGAATCCAAAGATACCTTGACTCTCTGAGAGAGCTGCATAGGAATGTAACTCCAGCGGAGTGGTTGAAAATTGGATGGGATTTCCTCGAGACCATGGGAGTGGGAGAACTCTATGGTTGTGACCTGGATATACTCACGATTTTGGAACGTATCCCTCCAGGATCAGATTTCGTTGATGTACAGACCTTCCTTCAACATGCAGTAGTTGAATCGCTCTGGGAGAAACTAGATGAGGGATGTACAACAATCCTCCTTGATATTGACAAGATGGATGGAACTCCTGCAGCTGCGCTCATACCACGAATTCATGAGTTACGAGCTAAGGAGATTCATAACATCACAATCCCCGTTTTAGGAGCAATGATGGTCATCTTTGATGTACACATGAATGAAATTGGAACTGAGATCCTTCCTGATAGCGGAGAATCAATTCTGTTGAAAGACCTATGGTTCACCGCTGTTGGACACGAAATACTCTCGAGATGCAATTTTGGCCTTCGCACTACAAAGAAGGGTTTTGAGAGAATCCGTACAGAATTCAAGAAAGCAGGTATCAAGTATCAATGGAGAAAAGTCGAAGAAGAGTCTGAAAGTGCA
>JAEORG010000134.1 GCA_016841005.1 Candidatus Thorarchaeota archaeon
AAGATCAGCCTTACTGAATGAAAGGGATGACAATGCCTTAGACCCTAGTAGGTCAAAGAGTACGGCATTAATAATCATACATGACTCATCCTCATAGATCATACGCGAAGGGAATTGTTCTCTCCATCAATTTGTTATCAGTCTTTGTTAATCAACCTTGTTCGGTTCTCTTGAGGATGAAATCATCAAAAGTTAATACTTCACGCATCAGTTTCTGATAATCGGTTTCAGTCCATGCCCAATCGTACTCAATTAGATCCTCTCCACCTCCGGGTTCAATAGGTGGCAAATCGGAGATTGCTTCAGATACACATACCGGAGAGGGGCGGTTCTTTGTGCCGATTCTAATAGTATCTCTTGTTTTTCCACGAATGATTGGAGCAAACAAACCAGTTGGTTCCTCGATTTGCTTTCGGTTTCTTTCTCCAATAATGAATACTCGTTTCCGTCTCTGAGGAACACCGAATTCTTCAGCACGAAGGTTGAGGATAGTAACTGAATAATCCTCAGATTCTAGATATGTACTGATTGAGTCAATGACCTGACCTTGATGCATCCATTTCAGTCCAGGAACATTCTCAATCACTACATTATCAGGCATCAGAATATGTACATACTCAAGCATTCGATATACAAGATTGTTCCTGGGATCAGATGCGTTTCTGTTTCCTGCAGTAGAGAATCCTTGACAGGGTGGACCTCCGATTAACGTGGTTAAATGTCGCCCAGAAAGAGTCCGCTCAATCTCCTCATAAAGGGATTCTGATTGACCGTCACTGTGCAAATCAGATTGAACCACTTTTGTTGTTGGATGATTGTATGCATATGTCTTACACATATTAGGATTAAAATCAGATGCTAAAATTACGTCGTTTCCAGATTGAACAAATCCTTCTGATAGACCTCCTGCCCCTGAGAACAAATCGATGACTATCCCTGGGTGAAAAAGATTCGCCACCGCTCGTGCTAGAAGTGGAGGGACAGCATTCCCTATTTGTTTGTACCTTGAACTCAAACTCCCCAGGAATCTAAATCGATCCGCGAATGATTGTAGTCGAGCAGCTTCCCGCATAGAAATTAGTCGATTCTGTTCTGGATGCACAAAAGTACCATTTCCAGGACGATTGAAGTATGTGTTTACTGTGTAACTTGGAAGATCCTTCTTCAAGCGACCATAATATGTGGTCCGGCCACCGGATTTTCGAATTTGCTTGAGACGAGCAGATTTCTGAACAACATTTAGGGGTATGTCTTGCCAGTTCCCGCCTTCAGGAACCGATTGAATAATTTCCATATCAAGGTCGCTTAAGGTCGAGCACATATGGTTATACAGAACCTTCGATACCTCAAGCATTTCAGCTTCTACTGGAGCAAGCGATAGGGAATTCACACCCAAGAGGACTATAATCAAATGTAAAGAGTTTGTAAGACACTGTCAAGAATTAATTAAATCAAGCTCACGTATTATCTCAATTGTTTCATTCTTGGGGGTTGCTCGGAGTTTCAAAAGTGCATTTGCTTCATTGGTCGAAAAACCATAGAGTGAAAATACACAAGCCTCGATTCTGGGAGAAGGAGTTCCCAATCTAAGCTTTTTCACGTCTTCTATTAATTTTGAAGTGATTTCTTTGTATATTGATGAATCATAATCGACAATCGGAAGTTGAGTCAGTTCTCTAGTAGAAACATGATTATTTGTGTTCGTTAAACTGAACCGCCAGTTCATTAACTCAGAATTTAGAATACCAAGAAGGATGAGGTTGTGAAACTTGCTGGAACCAACATTGGTAGCGATATAATTGCAGGAATTGGCAAGTACCACACTTGGTGGGATAGGCGCAAACTTCAGACGCCACCTTTGCGTTCGATTTGAGATTTGCTGACAAGCCAATCTATTCTGTTGGATGTGTGCAGCTCTTGTTGAAGTGCCCAGGTTTTTCATCAGTTTGCGGATATCGACAAACTCGGTTTTGGCTACACTTCGGTTGTACAATGTGTATCGAGAAATATTGGATCCACGAATCAAACGGAAATCAGTAGCAGTAGATGAAATGCAATCTTTATCCAGAGTGAGATCTAATTCACCTCTGTTCACAGATAACCAATTCAGAGATGATATAGATGGTTGTTTGTGGAGTTTTGTAAGTAGATTCCAACCAATCTTATTCACTTGAGGGATTGAGAGTGATGATCCAACAACTCGTTCTATCCTTGCTGCAGGTATACGAACTTGAGATAGAGTCATGGCTTCGTTGATATCTGTTAGACCAAACCTAGCAGAGAATGATTTTGTATTCCCTCCCTTTTCCAGAGTTATCACCGATACAGATTGAGTCACACTATCAAACAGCCGTGAAGTTTCAGGAAAGTCATCAACGGTTCTTAGGGTGTTCTCTCGAATTAGATAACTCCTCAATGAGTGTGAAGAAAGATCACCAAGAATAGTTGAGGGAACGATGAAACCAATGTTACCCCCCTCACGAGATATCTGGAGAGTACGTTCAATGAACAATCGATGTGTGTCAATTGCATATCTATTTCCAAATTGATATTCACCTGAGTTTCTGAAGTATTTGACAGCTTCAGCTATTCTATTTTTGTTTTCCGAGAAGTTCTCAAGATGTATCTCTCTTTCTCCAGTCAAGAGTTGTTCTCTGAGGAATTCAGCTAGATTGGGTTTCAAACGTTCGTATGGGGGATTCATCACAATGAAGTCAAACCCTCCATTCTCCAAAACATCACCAAACTCATCATGCCACTCGAATGGGTAGAGTGAATCTTTTCTTGTGAAATAGTGACGATAGTCGGAGTTTCCTTTCAATCCTTTGAGAGAAATCAATGAATCGCCTTGTTTCAGCGATACACCCAAAGTAGATTCATTGATTCTATCAGGAGCGGTGTGAGAGAGAAGCCGTAGTGATATATCAGTCACTTCCAATGCCCCAGCGTCAATATCAACACCGTACATATTGTGGCGAATCTTCTGCCCGTATTCTAATACACCAGAAGCTCGAAGCTCATGACGACTTACGCCTCCATCAAGAGCATTCTTTATTCCTTTTTTCATTGCTCTATCATAAGCGTTCATCGAAGAAATAAGAAAAACTCCTGCGCCACAAGCAGGATCAATAGTTCGAAGTGAAAGAATCTCCTGCAATGCCTCTACACCTTTCTTTGAAGCTTTTTCTGCCAGCTTCTCATGAGTTGGAGATAGGGTGAGTTCAACTATGTAATTAGCAATTGCTGGGGGAGTATAATATGCACCGAGGGGTTTTTGCGATGTGCCTTTCTTATGTGTTAGCGGAAGATGGTAGCATCCCAATGAGTGGACAATACCAAGAAGAGTTACTAATTCAGCGATTTCAAGAGTTTTAGAAATAGGATAACTAAATGAATCCAAAGCCTCTGTAGCAAGTTTTGATACAACACTATTAGAAACCTGTAGACGCTCAGCTTCATATGAGAGATGTGAAAATGAGTACGGCGTAATTTTGCTTTGAGATGATAGGATGAAGGTTAAGCCTGCTAGTCTAGCGGCTTCGGTAATGTGGAGAGTGCTCTTTGACTTCAATGATGCATCGGAAGTGAGTGATTGATGAAGTCCACTCAATATTGATAATGCAATCTCATTGAGTTCAGAGTTCACTACGACGTCCTCAGTCCAACAATGAGAATGCATCACAAAGGTGTTTTGCTTATTGGAGAATGTTACCAATGTGACATAACGGAATTGGTCTGAGGCACATAAAAGAATCAAAATATCAGCCATTCACCATGAAGAAGCAATATTTTAGGCAGTAACTACTATCCCACGATTATGATGTCAGAGAAGGAGATTGGAGCATTAGAACTCTTGGCATCACATTGCTGGCCTGCTAGGGAAATCATCAATTACAAAGGTTGGGTTATTCATTGGAATAATGGAGTCACATGGAGGGCTAACAGTGTTTTACCAGATAAATGGGAAAGCAAAATCGGTGTCGAACAAGTCATCGATTATGTGATTACCCTTTATAGGGAAAAAGACACACTTCCTGCTTTCAAAATATCACCTGCAAGTCAACCCAAAGGGCTTGATCAATCACTTGAAGAGAAAGGTTTTGAAAAACGAATGGTGACACATGTTCAAACTGTACCAATTGAGGAAATATCATGTTTAGATCCTCACTTGCCTGTTGACTTGTTCAAAGTCACAGATGATTCACTGGACACGCTCCTGTATAAATCAAAGAGAGAGAAAAGAGCAATCGAAG
>JAEORG010000135.1 GCA_016841005.1 Candidatus Thorarchaeota archaeon
AGCTCCTGAACCTCCTCCAATAGTTTCATAGAATGAGAATGGAGTGTTCGTTCTAGGATCAATACCTCCAACTGTTAGATTATTCATTGTACCCTGACTTGCTGCTGGCACCATATCGGGAACGATAGAGGCCATAGCTCCGAAAGTTACATCCACTATACGCTGAGAAGTTTCTACATTTCCTGCTGATACAGGAGCTGGGAATAATGGGTTCAATAGGGACCCTTGTTCTACATTTACGTCAATCACACTCCAACAGCCACTATTGGTCGGAATGTCTTTTCCAAATAGAACAATGAATACATAGTAGACAGCTGATAGTGTAGATGCTAGAGGACAATTGATGTTCCCAAAAACCTGTTTTGATGTACCTGTGAAATCTACCTTTGCCCTTTCATCCTGGATATCGATGGCAACTGAAATAGGAATGTCCCAGGTTCCTGCTCCATCACTTTCCATGAAATCCGTGTAATGCCCATGCTTTCCTTTGAATTTTTGAAGTACTGTTCTCATCATCTGTTCAGAATAATATTGAAGATCTCCAAATGTTGTGAGAAGAGTTTTCCATCCATAGTTATCTGCCACCTGAAAGAGCCGCTTCATTCCAACATTATTTGCAGCTACCTGAGCTGAGAGGTCTCCCAATCTCTCATCTGGCGTTCTAGTTTCTCTAAGAAGATCTGCCACAGTATCTCTATCTAGTTGGCCTTCTTTCACAACTATCCGGGGGCTGATGAGTGTTCCTTCCTCTTGAATTGAGGTTGACACTCCTGGCATAGATCCTGGACTAATTCCACCAATATCTGCATGATGCGCACGATTAGCACAGAATGCCACACACTCTCCATCATTGAATAATGGTGCTACTAATGTCAAATCAGGAAGATGTGAACCTCCTGAGTATGGGTCATTTACCAATGCCATTGTCCTTTGTCCCAAATCTTCTCCAAGAGTTCTAATGCATGATTTTACTGAGAGTGGCATAGCCCCCAAATGTACCGGGATATCCTTTGACTGAGCAACTAAATCTCCATTGCTGTCGAACACTGCGCAACTGCAGTCTCTTCTTTCTTTAATATTTGGACTGAAGGCTGTTCTCCTGAGAGCCTGACTCATTTCTCTTGCAGATGAAATGAGTGCATTCTTCAACACCTCGAAGGTGATTGGATCTTCAATCATTGGTTCCCCCTCCTTATCCAGAAAGTTCCATCCTCATGTTGTTCTGCAATCCATCCTGGTTCAATATACGTCGTAGTATCTGTTTGCTCGATTATTGCTGGTCCTCCTATAATCTGCCCAATGCCAAGTCTCTCTCTACGATACAATAATGCTTCAGTAGTTGTACCATCTATTAGGATTACATTTCGCTTTCCATACGGTTCTGATTCGCCGTGAATGTTATGCTTGTAAGGTTGGTATTCATGTGAACTAGACTGTGCTACTGCTCGCACAGTGACCCACTCGATTATTCTTCCTTCTAACTTGTAGCCAAAAGATTCGCTGTGAAGTGTTTCAAATCTCTCTATAGATAATGAGGTGATGTCATTTGAGTCATTGTTGAGGGGGATTGATAGCTCATGTGATTGTCCTCCGTATCTCATATCAACTTTCCATTCGATTGTTATGTCATTAACCGAGACTCCTTGATCAATCAACTTGTTTTCTGCATCTTTTGAGAGACTAGTTAGTGAGTCTAGTAAGACCTTTTCATTGTCGCATGAAGTTTCAGTGAGTATCGTCTTCATCATGTCTACTCGAAGATTTGTGCAAACAAGTCCAAGCGCTGAAGTAATCCCCGGATATGGAGGTACTAGAATAAGGTCAATATTCAAGAGATCTGCAATATCAATCCCCTGTGTAGCTCCTGCACCACCGAAAGGAACTAGTACGAATTGTCGTGGGTCACTTCCTCTCTCCACAGTGACCTCTCTGATTGCTTGGACCATATTTGCTGTTGATATTCTAATAATTCCCAATGCAGCTTCTTCTACTGTTATATTTAGTTTAGAAGATACTCTTGATACAGCTTCTCTTGCAAGATCAACATTGAGTTTCACTTTTCCACCTAGAAAGTAATCTGGATTCAATCTTCCGAGAATGAGATTTGCATCAGTAACTGTTGCTTCATTTCCCCCTTTGTCATATGATGCTGGTCCTGGGACTGCTCCTGCACTCTGTGGACCTACATGTAGAATACCTGCATCATCTACCCATGCAATACTTCCTCCGCCTGCACCTATTGTCTTCACATCTGTGGAAGGCATACGGAGAGGTAGTCCAGCTACCTCATTATCTGGTTTGACAACAATTTCCCCAATTATTGCGCTAATATCACAACTAGTGCCGCCCATATCCAATGTGATTGCTTTTTGAATTCCGCATTGCTTAGCAATTTGCCACCCTCCAATAACTCCACCTGCAAGTCCTGATATTGCGAGACCAATAGATCTTCCCCTCACTTTGTTGGCAAGCATTGTTCCTCCATTCGATTGCATTACTGCAAGAATGGAATTAGGTAGAAGTGATTTCAGGGAAGCATCAAGACGTTCAAGATAACCAACGACAAGTGGACCGAGATATGCCTCTAGAACTGTTGTTGAAGTTCTTTCAAACTCACGAAATTCTGGAAGGACATCCGAAGATGCTACAATATACGCGTCGCTATAATCTTGCAATCTTTCCTGTAGTAGTTTCTCATGTGATGGATTCCGATAAGAAAAAAGAAGTGAGATTGCAACTGCTTGAGGGTGTCTCTGGAGAATCTTATCAAATGATTCATTGATACTCTCATTTGTGAGACCTTCCATGACCTCTCCTTCAGAATTGAGTCTCTCTCTCACTCCTATTCGATCATCACGTTTTACAAGAGGTTCTGGTCGAGAAGCTGAAAGAGAATAGATGTCCTCCCTAGCTTGCCGTCCGATTTCAAGCACATCTTCGAGTCCTTTTGTAGATAATAAGACAACCCTTGCACCTTTTCGTTCGAGCATTGCATTAGTAGCTACAGTTGTACCATGCACAACCAATGAGATTTCATACGGTGAAATGTTGTAATCATAAAGTAATTCCTTGATTCCTTCGATTACTGCAAACTCTTGGCTTTGTGGAGTAGAAGGAACTTTGTGAACTAATTGCTGACCTGTAGTAGTATCTGTAAGGATGACATCTGTGAATGTACCTCCAACATCTACACCTATTACTCTCATCGTGAACAATGAACGAATTGCAGAAGGACAATAAGAACGCTTGGGCAGTTTTATATCCGGCTCCTGAATCCTTATATCCTCTATTTGTAAAAGAGGACTGATTTCCTTTGATTATTCGTAAAGCTCTACCACGATTCGTTCAGATTTCATTTCTGATTGTAATTTGTATCTCACCACTCCTTGTAGGAGAAGAATTCACACCAATTGCGCAATCACAGGACCAATCAATTCCTGCAGATGCACCTGGTCTAAGTGTAATCCTGATGATTGGTGATGGGATGGGATATGAACATGTGGAACTTGCGAGATTAGTCGAGAAAGGTGAATCCGGAAATCTAACAATGCAACAGCTGACCTGGAATGCGTCTGCTGTTACTTTTGCTGCGAATAGTGACATTACTGATTCTGCAGCCGCAGCTACTGCTATAGCAACCGGAGTGAAAACGAATACTGGGTATGTTGGCATGGACCCAAGCAAGCAAGTTCTTGAAAATATTCTAGAATATGCTTACGATTTGAATAAGTCAACTGGTGTAATTACAACTGTATCCGTCTATCATGCTACTCCTGCTGGATTTCTAGCTCATACTGATAGCCGATATAATTACGATACGATTGTAAGTCAGATTGTGAATAATGATAATGTCGATGTTCTACTTGGTGGCGGTTCTAGTCAGTTCACTCCAACACAGCTGTCTACTATGACTTCGAATGGATACTCTATTGTGTATAACAGGAACGACATGCTTGATGTTGTTTCTGGAAAGCTTCTGGGACTCTTTTCATCAGGGGACATGCCCTTGGAGATAGATAGGGATTACACTACAACACCTTCGCTCTTTGAAATGACGAATCAGTCCCTTCACATTTTATCTCAAGATCCTGATGGATTCTTTTTGATGGTTGAAGGTGGTCAGATTGATTACCGAGGCCATGCTAATGACAAAGTTGGAGTTGCCTTGGAAGCGATTGAATTTGATAAGGCAATTGCACGTGCTGTAGAATATGTAGATAGTAGTCCAAATACAATACTCATCGTGACAGCGGATCATGAAACTGGCGGACTGACTGTTGTCAGCAATACATTGAATGATGTTTTGCCTGGTACATTTGGCTTAGAATCTGATAGACGTACACAACGTATTGATCGCGCAAATAATGTAACAACAACTTGGACCACGACTGGTCATACTGCAGCTGATGTTCCAATCTATGCTTATGGTTCTGCATTTGCTAGCCTACCTGAGGATTATACTATCAACAATATTGACATTTACACACTCATGAGGGATTATTTTGACGACACTCCACTCAGTGTGACTCAATATGAAGAACCTGAACCCACAACCACATCATCTTCTACTACGTCAACTACTGGCACAACTTCAGAGACTACCAGCACAACAGAGTCAACTAATACCACAACTACATCTGGAACACAGACTGATATCCTGCTAGATCCCATGATGCTTACTGCAGTTGCCGCAGGTGCTGCAGTTGTAATTATTGTCATCTTGATACTTGTCAAGAAACGTTAGTCTGTTCTTTCCATGAGAAGAATGATAGTCTGAATCTTATTTCGAATCCAAACTTCGTATAGAGCTGAATAGGAGTCGTATTGACTACATCTACGCCTATTATCTTCATTGTGAGCAAAGAGTGAGATGGATTAGGGCAATATGAACACTTGGGCAGATTAACTACCGACTTCTGAATCTTTATTTTGCGAACAGCTAGAACAAATGTGATTTGTCTTGATTATTCGAAAAGATTTACCCCGTATTCTTCAGCTATCATTTTTGATTGTAATATTTATCTCACCCTTTCTTGTGGGCAATAGATTCGCACCAATTACGCAGACAGATGGGCAATCAATTCCTGCAGATGCTCCTGGTCCTAGCGTTATTTTGATGATTGGTGATGGGATGGGGTTTGAACATGTAGAACTTGCGAGATTAGTCGAGAAGGGTGAATCTGGAAATCTAACCATGCAGCACCTTACTTGGAATGCATCTGCAGCTACATATGCAGCCAATCAGTACATTACAGATTCAGCTGCAGCTGCCACAGCTATAGCCACCGGAGTAAAAACAAACACTGGCTATGTAGGTGTGAATCCTGACAACCAAATTCTTGAAAATATTCTGGAATATGCTGAAAATCTGGATAAATCAACAGGCGTAGTTACAACTGCAACTGTCTATCATGCTACTCCTGCAGGATTTCTAGCTCATATAGATGATCGGAATGACTACGATACGATTGTCAGTCAGATAGTGGATAATGATAATGTTGATGTTCTACTCGGTGGAGGATTAGGAGAGTTCACTCCAACGCAACTGTCCACCATGACTTCGAATGGATACTCCATTGTGTATAATAAGAATGACATGCTTAATGTCGTTTCTGGAAAGCTATTGGGGCTCTTTTCATCTGGTTACATGCCTGAGGAGAGAGTGAGAAACTACACCACAA
>JAEORG010000136.1 GCA_016841005.1 Candidatus Thorarchaeota archaeon
GTCTGTGGCCATTTGCTCTAACAACATTCTAGAAGGTTGTAGTATGTCCAAGAATCTCACAATCCTTAAACTAGGAGGTTCACTACTCACTAACAAGCAGGAGCCATACACACTCCGTGAAGAGGTTCTAAGAAATGTAGCACGTGAGATTAAGGTATGCCTCAGAGAAGGATTGATTGAGGACTTGATCATCCTTCATGGTGTGGGATCCTTCGGACATCCTCCAGTATTAGAGTACAAATTACATAGAGGATTTAGTGGAAAGGAGCAATTGGAAACCTTATCCAAGACTCAACAGATTGTCAATCAGTTTCGACTTAAAATCGTAGAAGCTTTGCAGCAGGCAGGAATTCCAATAATTCTGATGCATCCATCATCGATAATTGTATCAGAAAAAATGAAGATGAATCAAATCTTTCTCGAACCACTTAGGGGATTTATGGGTCTTGGAATTCACCCACTTCTTGGTGGAGATCTCATATTTGATACCGCTATGGGTTTTAGTGTGGGTAGTGCGGATCAGCTAGCTGTTGTTCTCGCAAGAGAATTCGATGCTAAACGATTGATATTTGCAACAGATGTTGGAGGCATCTACACACAGGATCCTAAAACTTCTCCAGATGCGAAAATCATTCCAGAAATTAGTATAACAAAGATAGACGAGTTTCTTGAATCGATGCTATCATCAGGTGTAGATGCAAGCGGTCGTATGAAGGGAAAACTTTCAGCTCTTATTCCACTGGATAATATGATTCAAGCTGGTTTGCAGGTCACTGTCTTTTCTATGCTCAAAGAAGGAAACCTGATTAAGTTATTACAAAGTGAAGACGTAGAACAGACCAAAATTGTGACATAAATTCTATTTGGCGAATGTCTATATTGAAAGATACTGATAATGTGATGTGAGAAATCATGGATGCGAAGGGCAGAGATTCTAAATTCTATGAGAAAAGATATCATCTAGAAGAGAGAGAACGACGTCGTCGATTAATCTGTAATGGGGTATTCATCGGATATACACTTATTCTGGTCATAGGATATATCCAAGCGCTTTTTGTGGAAGCTATGGTTGGAGAACAAGTCTATGCTGTATTGTTTCCATTTGCAATACTTTCAGTGATATCGTTTGTCTTTTGGATTGGTTATCATATCTACTCACGTAGGATCATGAAACAGTTTTATGAGAATAGTTGAGAATCTAAATATCAAGAAGAGAAAGGTCCCCTCTTCACCGCGATTTTCGCTACAGACTCTCCAATATATATATTGACAAAGAAGATTATTTATTTCTGGATTGAAAATAGCTTACAAAAACGATGTACGAAAATCAGATAGGTCAGATTGTTGCACAACTAATCAACAAAGTTGCTTGTTGGTTTCACAGCTTCACCTTGGATACCAATTCTTCTAATCGTAGTCTACCAAGTCCTTTACTTGCTTTAGTGGGATAAAGAACAAGAGGTTCTGCTGATACTGAGAATGGAGCTTTTTCAATACTCTGAGTGATTCGTGCAACATCTCGAAGATCTGAGCATGAGAAGAAATTCATCATAATAGGAGCATGTACATATAGAAAGGAGTTCCAGTACTCAGCACCATTAAATTGTTGAATATATTCTACAATGTCATTTGGTTCCGTGTTTTTTTCATTGAACCTCAATTTGAGAATGAAATTGAGATTACCCCGTGCACTGAAGTTGAAATGTATAGTAAAATGGATTGCATTACTTTGTAGTATTTCCTCCAATAGTACCTTTACTCGTTTCGGACTCATCTTTACTTCTTCAGCAATAGTAATAATTGGTTTTCGGGCATCATGGAGTAATGACTTGAGAACCTTCAGCTGGCCGTTTGTGAATTTGACTTTCTCGCTTTTTCCTTGAAACACACTATGTGGGGAGAGGACCTTGTTAGTTACTGGAATCATTGGATTAAGTGCGACTTCAATCACATGCTTTTGTGTCCGGATAAACTTCCCAAGTTCGTACGAGCTGTATTGACTATCATCATGACAATAAGCAAGATATCGACCACTACCCAACCAGGTTAAAACAAAAACCATTGGATGATTGCTAAGGGTTCGAGCAAATTTCTCAGTGTTCTCATTTCCATTGGTGGTTATATCCACACAAAGCCATTCATAGCCTACCATCCTATTACTTAGTTCAATAATGAAC
>JAEORG010000011.1 GCA_016841005.1 Candidatus Thorarchaeota archaeon
AATTCGTTCGTGACGAGAGTATCCCGACCTCAGAAAAAAGCGAGCAGTTGGTCATACCATTGCGGCGCTGGCTGAAAAGACCCGACAAGTTGTCGGAAAGCCAAATTGCCTCTATTCTGGCTCAGATTTTGATAACAGAATCCAATAATATCAATATTAGCAGACTCCTTTCAGTTGCTATGAAGACTCTTGAGATTCTGCCTAGTTTCCAGATAAAAATGAAAACCAGAACTAACGAGAGAAAAGATACAGCTGCAATTGATTTGATTTTCTTTGCGAAACACCTTGCAAATGAAAGCGAACTACAGAATGCAATTTTGCTACTAACTATCTACGGAATGAAGTACTTCGATTCTAGTTTACCAATCTCACTGGGTTTGGCAATGGATGCTGTACGAGAGGTTGGACTTCTCATATGGTCCGAGAATGAGATTAATTCTCTACTCCAATCTCTAGAGTTCAGTGATAGGAATAGTCTTGTTCAAGTCTTATTTGTCGAAACAATAGAGGAGTTGGCGGATGAGAAGATTAAGGAAGTTGTCATGGATCTTGAATCATTTTTGAATGTCATTTCCATGGCTGTTGTGAACTCCGACCAACCCTTTATGAAACGATTTAGAGATGTATCTAAGCAAATCAGGAATATAATTGATATTATTAAAAACACATCGGAAACCAGTTGGATGGTCTATGCGTGCTCAATTAGTAATGCATTTGTAGGTCATTTAGCTACCATATTAGATTTGGAGGAGCGCCTCGAAGCTATTGCATATTCCTTCGTATTATGTTCTTTGGGTGAGTGTCAAGACCTAGGTTTTCAGTATACAAAAAATCTACTGGAATCACGTACCTTCTTGAATGAGCTTGTTATCACGATAATCAAGTTCTGGAGGAGCTCAGGACCTGCAACCAATCTCTTTTCCAGAGCAATTCACCATATTATTTTTAGCGATATTCTAATTCCACAGACAGAAAATGAGAATACTCACGCGCTTCTGCGAAAACTGGAAGAAAAGGTATGCGAGGGGATTGTTTCATGTTGTGAAACAAATTCGGAGCAATTAATGAAGACCTTGGACAGCAAGAATCCAGCAAGAATATACACATTCATGCTACAAAACGAGCTTCCAAGAATCAAGCAACGAATTGAAGATGGAGTAGAACTGACAAGAATTCTCCTTTGGTGTTTTGTTTATCCTTTCGATTACAATATGATTAGCAAAAAGGAGATAGATAGCAACACAATCATTAATGGGATTTCTAGATTGAATGCAAGCGCGGTACCCTATGAGAGGGCTGAAATAATATACGACACTATACTGAATCTCTTTTCTAAACTGCTAAGAGGAAATCCTGTGCAATCCTATGTCAAATTTCTTCTTGCAGTCATAGTTAATAACCAATATTTGAAAATGAATGCTATTCCTTTGAATTCTGTGTCCAAAGATCAGCTACTACATGATGATGAAGCTCTCGAGTTCGCAGTCCTATTCAATTTTCTTTACCAGGATGGCCAGAATCCCTTTGCCTTAACCTATTCAGATTTGGCTGAAGCGATGAGAGTCCGAAAAGAACTGAAAGAAGAAAGTTCTGACAGACTGGATTGGTCAACCTCGCTTGATGAACTCAAGTACCAGATTGCTAACAATGAGCGATGGGTGGATAGACTACAATTTCTAAGTATTGAACAAAGAAAAATCAGAGAAGCACATTCAAAGATTGATGACTTGAGGACTGAACTAGAGGAGGAGGGCGAAATTGCCAATGACGCCAGACTTTTAGCTAATAATTTACTGACATTAGGCATTGCAGATGAAAAGATGATTGAGTTCATATCTAGAAGATCGTATAACTACTTTCTATTAGCTTGGGAAACTCCAAGGTCACAGAGCAGTGATGAAGACGCAGCCACTTTGGGAGACAGAATTAATGATTGGTTTGATAAAAGAGAACCATTCTATGGATATACAATCAAGCTAACTGCATCAACAAGGGTAGGAAAAATACCTCTTGGAATGACTTTTGAAGAATTTAAGCGATTCATTGGTAGAGACTTGATGAATCTACGAAAAGAACTTGGCAAGAAGCCGAATATATTCATCGTTTGTTGGTCTCCCTCAACCTATTCAGCTCATGCATTATCCGGAGAA
>JAEORG010000137.1 GCA_016841005.1 Candidatus Thorarchaeota archaeon
CTTGAGTCAGTAGAAGAATAATTGAGAAATTCCCTCGTGGTAGCTGATTGAGAATTCCGCGTTTCATATCAGGTTCAAGTTCACCTTCAAGCTGACGAGTCATAATTCCTCGTTCGATGAAGTTGTACCGAATCCTTTCAAAGTCGCCACTGGAGCTCTTCTTAGGACGGATGAATGAAATTGAGTAACCAAGTCGCTTCAGTGAATTGTAACCAATGAGTGTCCTGAATAATGGAGGACTCAGGGTTTCAAGTTCCACCTTACGTAACTCAACGATGTCTCCGTTTCTTCGTACTTTCAAGTTCATAAGGTACACTCATCCAAGCCCAAGGGGCTCACTTCGGAGATTACGGAAACCTTTGTAAAGCCTTCTGCGAAAAATCTCCGCGAATAACTCCCTCGCGTGCTAGTAAATCAATCTTCTTATCGATACCTCCAGTATAACCACCAAGACCAGTTGTCGATACAACACGATGGCAAGGTATTACAGGTCCAAGACGATTGATTCGCATTACATTTCCAACAAATCTCGCGGCTCCAGGTAAGCCAGCTTCTTTGGCAACGTTTCCATATGTCATAGTAGAACCAAATGGAATCTTCATTACTATTTTGAGAACAGATACTTGCTTCGGTGTGAACCCAGAGAAATCGAGTTTGATATCACGCACTGCGGCATCTACTTTTCCCTCATGTATAGCATACACAGTTTCAAGGGTAGTTAGCATTTCATCAGTTTCCTCTCGACGAAGTGACTGCCCATTTACATCCTTGATTGCATCAGCTTCATTATTACAAGGAAGAGAACTAGTATAGAGTCCTTCATGAGTAAACACGCCAGCGATATACTTGTCTTTTTTCTTGAGAAGTGCAAGTACTCTCTCTGACACAAGGTCACCTCATGAGTTATGTAAGCTTGGCTAACTTCATTGCAACGAATGCAAGAATGGAACTCAATTCAGGGTCACTCTTCTTTGATCCAAGAGGAGCCCATCCACCATCTTCATTCTGACTCTGGATTATCAGTTCTAACCCATTATGGAGGACTTCTTTCTCAAGATCGGTTTTTGGCGTTCCTACTGCTATGAGGTCTGCCATATCAAAGGTTGAGCTATTCTCAACAGATTTTTTCAGATGTTGAAGAAGTGCAGCACGGCCATCTTTGTACACTTTGCTTTCAGAATTAACACCTATAGCTACCAATCCGAGTAAGATATTACCAGTAGCCAAAGGATCAGATTCTTCACGGCCTATGAAATCAGGCCAGTGACCATCTTCATACTGGTTGTAAAGGAGGAAGTCTCTGGCTCTCCTTAGTCGTTCTTCATCATGATATTTTACAAGACATAATGCTTCAAGTGCTTTCCCGGTGAGCCAAGTAACACTCTTGGCAACAGGGTACCAATCCCTACCAATGCCACCCCATTTATCTTCAATATAAGGGTCCAGATTCAGGGTTTCACTAAATCCACCATCATTCTTTTGACGTGAAACGATGAACTTGATCATCTCATCGATGATATCAGTCCACCGGGATTTGTACTTGGAAATCAGAGCCAATATTTCTGCAGTTTCTTTTAACGAACTTGGATTGTCTAGTTGTATACCAAACGGAATGCCACCATCATTGTTTTGTATTCGTTTTAGTTCAATAAGAAGTTCTTCTAGTTGCTTCTCAGAAAGGTCAGTTCCAGCTGAAGCTAAGCGTAACTTGTCTGCAATGTTTCCTTTTTCTAATAAGTAATTGCGGAAATCATAATGAAGTTTGGTTCCCATCTTGTTCAGGTCCTCCGTGTTCATGAGCATACAATCCCTGAAAAAGCGGGATTGTAAAACTAGTCAGTATTAAGACGGCCTATTTTGATAGGTATGTATACTGACAGTCTTAGGAGATATTAAGGTTATCCAGAGCTAGTCCTCATCTTCGGATTCGTAGTACTCTAGTATTTCTTTGCGTCTTTCTCGACGCTCGTCTTCAGTCATCTCTTCAGTTCGTTTTGTATCATCCTCAACGATAATGATCTTCTCACGAGGAGTGTGTTTTATTCTATGTTCTACTTTATACTCAGGAGGAGAACGAACTGATTTTTCATGTCCACATTCTCTACACCTGAGAGTGATAGTCTTTTTTCCTTCCTCTTTTTTCGGAAACATGAGTGCGCCGCATTTTTCACAGAATTCCATTTTAGTATCTCCCCGTCAGAGTAATAGGTTCGCGTGTTCGTCACCCTTGTTCATTTAAGTTTGACGTTTGGGAATTTTCCTACAATTCAAGGGATTACATTCAGAAAGAAAGATTTATGATACAGAGTCTAGGAGCCGGCCTCAGCAGAACCTATAGTCGGAAACCGGAGATGCCAACGATGGTACGGGTAAAACCATTCAAAGCTTATCGATACAACGAAGCCAAGTCAGGCGAGTTGTCTCGATTGGTGACCCCGCCGTATGATATTATCAAGGGTGACAAGGTAGACAAGCTTCAGTCACTTTCTGATTATAATATGGCATGGATCATTAAGAATAAGCCTGAGGAGAACGACACACCCTCTTCAAACCAGTATACACGAGCAAGAGACCACTTCAACAAATGGATAAACGAAGGGGTTCTCACACTTGATGAGAAAGAAGCATTCTATGTCTATGGACAAGATTTTGAGATTGAGGGTAAGAAACACTTTAGATTCGGATTCATTGGGTTGATTGAACTTGAAGAGTTTGCTACCAGTGCACCCAGCACTGATGGTTTTTCTGGAGTTCTTCAACACGAAGAAACTCTTCCCAAGGATATTGAAGACCGACTAAATCTATGTAGAAGTTGTATGGCTAATTTTGGCCAAATCTTTGTAATATACCCAGACCATAAACGGGAGGTAGATGCAATCCTCGAGAAACATATGAGAAACAATCCCGTTGGAGACATTGTCGATGATGAAGGAATTCGTCATAGATTATGGAGAATTGAAAAAGAAGAGGACCTAGAGAGAATTGTTGAATTAATGGATGAAAAATATGTCATTATAGCCGATGGTCATCATAGATACAAAACAGCACTTGCTCTATCAAAAGAACATCCAAAGCTAGAATCCGCCAAATATCGTATGCTTACTTTCGTTAATATCTCAAACCCGGGACTTGTAATTCTACCAACTCATAGACTTGTCCAAAACTTGGAAAACTTTTCCAAAGAGAACCTCCTTGAGGACATTGACAAATACTTCGATATAGAGATATTCGATTCAACAGAATCAATGTTTGCGCTGATGAACAAAAAATTCCACGAGAGAAAGCATTCCTTTGGACTCTACGTGAATGATGGCAAATTCTATGCCCTCACACTAAGGGATCTCTCAATAATGGATAGTCTCTTACCAGATAAGTCTACAGAACTTCGAGGTCTCGATGTTGCAATACTTCATTCATTAGTTCTTGATAGGATGCTTGGTATTGATAAAAAGAAGCTTGAGCAAGGTACTATGAAGGGCGGCGGTTATGTTGTTTATATCAAAGGAATAGGTGATGCTGTAGAGGAATCAATCAAATCGGTTCAGAAAGAAGGTCAAGCCGTCTTCTTTATGAACCCGACGAGAGTTGATGAGGTCGAGGCAGTATCGAAAAATTTTGAGTGTATGCCTCAAAAGAGTACATTCTTCCAGCCAAAGGTCTGGACAGGTTTTACAATAAATAAACTGGAGTAAGGTGAAGATATTGACAAAGAGAGTATTCAACTTCTATGCAGGTCCAGCAACACTTCCCCTGCCAATCCTCGAAAGGGCGAAAGAAGAGTTTTTGGATTTTGAAGGAACAGGTATGTCTGTATTGGAGATCTCCCATCGATCAAAAGAATGGGAAAAAGCAATGACTGATGCTACTGGTCTCGCGAGAGAATTGTTAGGAATCCCCAGTGACTACCAGGTTCTGTGGTTGGGAGGCGGAGCTTCAACTCAATTTTTCATGGCGCCTCTGAACTTACATGTGCCTGGAAAGCCTATGGAGTATGTAAATACAGGGGGTTGGTCGAAAAATGCAATCAAAGAGGCCAAATATTTTGGTGATGTTAATGTGGTAGCTTCATCAGAGGAAGAGAACTTCTCGTACATTCCCAAGAATGTGCAATTCAATGAGAATATCGCATTTGCACACATTACAAGTAACAACACACTCTACGGAACCGAATGGTCATATTTCCCATCTGTTCCCAAAGATGTGCCTCTTGTCTGTGACATGTCTTCGAATTTCATGGCGCGACCTATCAATGTGAAAGACTACGGAGTTATCTATGCTGGAGCCCAAAAGAATCTTGGACCAGCTGGAGTAACTATGGTAATCGTGAGAGAAGACCTGCTGGACCGAGTTCCAGAACGAGTTCCTACAATTCAGAAATGGAAGACCCATGCAGAAAAGGATTCAATGTTCAATACTCCACCAGTATTCCCAATCTACATCTGTAAACTCTCATTGGAGTACTTGAAAGAAATCGGAGGAGTGAAAGAAATCGAGAAGAGAAACATAGAGAAAGCTAAGGTTCTCTATGATGTTATTGATTCCTCAGATGGTTTTTACAGGGGTCATGCCAGAGTGGATTCTAGATCGATTATGAATGTGACATTCACCATGTCCTCACCAGAGTTAGAACAGAAGTGTGTTGAGGGAGGAACTGCAAGAGAATTGGTTGGTCTTAAGGGTCATCGTTCAGTTGGAGGAATGAGAGCTTC
>JAEORG010000138.1 GCA_016841005.1 Candidatus Thorarchaeota archaeon
TGGCGCAACGTCTGTGTTTTCTTGTCCTATATTGTTTCTCAGATTTTCGTCATTTACGTGGAATATCGTCGCATTGAGACAGATGTGACCTGTCAAATCTGTGAACCAAGTAAAATTCGCCAATCTCGATGAATGACCAGGAATACTCTCAATATAGACTGGATCTCCGATTGGTGTCCAGGCTCTACCTGCTGAGAACATTGCCCAAGCTAGTGTGACCCTCGTATTTTCAACTGGATAATCAAGGTCATTTGACACATTGACTTTGACTCGATAATTTGTGCCCTGCTTTAAATCATACGATTCCCTAAACTCCTCACGTTCATTTTCACCTTCGCCAATGATTTCGTACACTTTGATGCTTGGGTTGTTGTACGTCAAACGTCCATCAGCTAAGTGCCAGGTCGACCTATCTCGTTGACTATATAGATACGGATCTACTGGTTCTCCACCTTGATACCGTTTAAAGAGGAAAATCGCAACTTCATCGGTATCATTTGCTAGGATGGTGGCAAATTCCTCGCGCCCATTAGGAATTGTAAACTCTCTGCTAGTTGTCGACCCTGTAAAGACTCCCAACTCTGTTGATGTATTGTAGTAAAGATGAATATCTTCGTATCCATCGAAATTGATTGCAGTAACTGTGACACTAGTTGAACCCGGAGCCTGAATGGGATCAACCACAATTAAAGCACAACATTCACGGACTTCAATTGATCCACAGTGAGGGATGAAATTATGTTTCGTTACAGTCACATTTACGGGATTGAGTGATGAAGTTTCGATGTTGAACAACACTTGTCCATTGTCATCTGTATAACCAACTTCATACGCATCCTCTGCTTGAATACATACTCTCGCAAAGAAAACAGGATCAGTATCATTCAACACTGTCACTGCAAATTGCTGGCTTCCAGCGGTGCTAATTTGTGTTGGATATTCCACTGTGAATTCTGAAGGAGGTGCTGTCCAAATCTGTGTTTCGGGGTCTCCGAACAAATGATATTCCTGAAATGTTGTGCTTGTCAGATCTTTCCTAGGTACTACAGTTTCATCGTCCTGATATCCATATTCTGCTGCGGTATTCATCTTACCAAAAAGTAATGCTGCACCCATTCCATATATTGGTTGATTTCTCCAAGCAAGATGCCCAGGCCAGAATGCCTGAATGATTCCTTCCAACATCTTGCTACTCGCATGGGTGTAACAAACTCGAGACGCACCGATTGCAGCAATTGCACCTCCTTCCATTCTCGTGATATTTTCTGCGAAGCACTCGATTTCTTCAACTGACTCGAAGATAGGTCCCATGACAGTTTCATCAATTTCACCGTCAAACCATCCTGTGTTACATGCACAACTTATGACTAGAGGTAACAGTTCCCCATTAACAAAGTCTACCAAATCCGAGATGTCCAGACTAGGAGTAATCCATCCCTCAAAGAAATCTCTGTCCCATTCTCCGTCATCGGTATCCAGTCTGTTAAAGGGATAGATCATATTTTTGGACCCACCATGATCATTATGAAACACCAGAAATCTCCCCTCATCAGAATTGATGTTAAGGGTTATATTCTCAGCCCCTAAGTGTGGCGGCCACCATGGAATCCAATCATATGTGTTAAGATGGTTGTATGGAGATCCAACAGAATTGAAATATATCGGATTATATTGATCTCCACGATTGTGAAAAGCTTCGGGGGGTTGCATTCTGTCATCCCATGAATAGTTAAGATGACCAATGTATCCAAGATTCTCAAGATAGAGCCTGATGTTTTCTGCGAATTTGACAAACTCGAACCCTGAGTCTTCTATACCATCGCCATCTCCCGATTGAGGATCAAAAATATCCGCGTGGTCCTCAAAGAATGCAGATGCTAGGATGTTTTTATAGAAGTCAGGATTATCAGGTGGCGATTTTTCATACGCAAGAATCTTGTCAACAATAACTCTAGCTTCTTCTACGGTGTCTACAGATATTCGTCCATAGATTATGTCTGGGACGTAATCATCCCCATGAACAGTGAAGTAAAAGAGGTCTGTCCCAATGAAGCCATTATCAGGGTGATATAGGTATGTTCTTTGAGGTGTAACATCAGGGACAAAGTAAGCTGGATCATACATATCGTAATTGTCGGTATCAACTGGCACCGAAGCTTTATGGACTGAACCATACCCATTTGGGACAAACTCACAATCACCGAAAATTAAAACATATGTTGGTCCCTTTACCCAGTCGTCATAGGCTTCTTGAATTAATGCTTCAATACCTTCCTCAATTGACAGGCTTGGATAGTGTACGCTTTCAATTTCACTCGTGGTGATGACCTCTGTTAATAGACCCTTCTGAGTCTTCCAAGCGGCCAGCCTGTTGGCCTGCGATTCAAAGGTTTCATTTGTGATGATCAAATAATCAGCTTCTATTGAAACAGAAGATGCAGGAGTGAAAATTGGACACGTGGGAGCTGGTGGGAATCCTGGTGCGGTTCCGGTTTCTGGATCCCAAGGATTGTAGTTCTCTATGAATGTTCCAAACAACTTTTCGAAAGGTTCTGACCATAATCTTGCTTCTACAGGTTCGATTTGCGCAGGCTCGGAATAACTCGCCTTAACTACAAACTTCGGGTAATACAATGTGTTGTTCAATTGCGGACTATATTGAAGTGGATAGAATGAAACCTCTACCAGTCTTCGACCTCTCATTATGATCGCAGAGGACCATTCATCACCTACAATGCTAGTATTGTGCGATGGAAAGTACGCAGTAGAGGAATAAACAGCTGGATCATAGTATATGGTCGAATTCTGTGTATAGTTGAAAACAGGAACTATTGGGTCTGGTGCAGGTGTAATATTGTATCCATCGAGAAGAACTGGAACTCCATATTTCATTTCTAGCGAGATTGTGATGTCATACGGGACCTCAAGGTATCTGATTAGTCGAGGCATGTCTGGTCTTCCTGCTTGCTTCATTGTGCTTGTTCCCGGCATGTCTATGGTTGACGATCCTTTCCAAAAGCCTGGAAACTCGAGAACCATTGTAATTCCTGAGGTATCTGAAACAACTACATGACTCTCAGCAGAGTCACCTGGAAGGCTATCGTTTAGACCCACCCAAAGCCCATTTTCAGTCAACGTTTCTTCTACTTCTGGTGGATCCTCCGGAATGTAGTTTTCCAGTCTGTTTGGTTCTTCAGTTTCTTCAGGAACCAAAGCAGTCGTTAGATTAAGAATCAGGAATGATGGGATAATGATTAATACAATTGCGAATAGTGCTGTTGATTTCAAAAATAATTCATTTCTGCGACGGTCGACCTTCTTCATTCTAGCTCCTCCACGCATATAACAAGAGTAGGGAGGAGTGAATTATTTTAATAAAATGCATGATTACGCACATATACACAAAATCACGTCAATCAAAACGATGTCGATACGCTAGCGTAAGATAGTGGTTTGTCCACATTTAACTTGCACATAGTCTTTGTATATGATCATTTTACCAACTTGACGTACATTTTGTGCTCTGACTTATCATGTCGTTTTCGTCTTTTGGCTTTCTTTCTCTGTGAGCTATTATGTCCCAAAGTAAAACACCTCGAAAATGTACAGGCTGATTTTGGAAAACCAAAACACATTCCCAGTTTCATAAGAGCTTCAGAGCCAAATTTGGAAACACCATTTTGGCTTAGTTTTGCATCTCGAATTGGTTTCCCAGAAAATCCAGATATACGGTTTTCGGAAGCACCAAGCTCTCACCTTGAAAAATGATGGGAAAAAGCAAGAGAAACTAGATGCATCTACTAATGATTTACTTTGCGATGCCTCCTCCATTGTTCTGGAGTTTCTTGAGATTTTCATAATGTATCGAGCTATTGTATTTGAATAGACAAGCCAGTGATATAAGCAGGAACACCAAGATCGGCTCGGCACAATGTAACCGTTGAAGGCCAGCATCTGGATTTTGAACTTTATTCTATAGCTTCAGCATATGTTGCACACGTTGCGTTTCTTATCATGCTAGGATGGGGAATCTTCTGGAGAAAACTGTCAAAAGTACGAACATCATTCTGATGATACATCATTGGCGTCATTGAACCTATTTGAACTGTATCCGATTGTAATGATATGCGTTGAGATCCGCTATAGCGATTCAGTCAGTCTTAATCTAGGTCCAGTTGCGTTACTTTCCGCGGCGATAATGGTTCATGCATTGGTTTCACTTCAAGAATGCAACAACTACATTTATGATGCTCAGACGATGACAACTAATACAGATAACAATAGTTAATAGATTTAGACTCATATATATGGTATGCCAATCAATAAACCCGTTCTAGACTCCCGCGGGTACAGAGAAATAGTGTCCGTATCAGTAATGGTGGTTTCATTCGTACTGACAATGGTCTATCCTGATGTAATTCCACTTGCGATATACTTAGTTCAACCTAGTGCATCTGCCTTGAGGGATTCGTCAATTCTCTATACACGAGCACTAGTAAATGCTGCAATTTGGGGAATTCTTACCTATATGATGGTTCGAGTGTCAGAGCGATTGAGACATAAAGGTCGATAGGAAATCTCGATAGATTAGTTGAATTCCGTTTTGATTCTCGTAACAAGTTCTTCACTTGCTTCAGAATCAGTCAGAAATTCAATTTCATCGAATGAGGAGATTCCAATTCCCAGCTCTACTGCTCGGGAAATTTGCTCTTGATCAAATATTGGACCATTAGAGACCTCAGGCGTTGTTCCAAGCATCCGTAGTAATGCAACTCCAACTGCATCGATTGCTATTTTGTCAGTTCCAGCAACAAACACATTGGCATCCTTTCGAGTCCCCTCCATTGGACCACCATCCACAAATGAAACAACTCCATCCATTATGACGAGGTCCCATTTGTAAACAGAATTTATCTCAGCGATCATCTTTCTTTGATGTGGTGAGCTGTGTAATTCACTCATGTACTTGTAGCCTACTCTCGGAACCAAAGCTGTTGCGTTCTTCAAAGATAGCGTGAAATGGCCACCATACATGTGTGTCTTTAGGCAGCACGTTTCCACAACACACTCTGCCTCATCGTAAACTTTCGCAAAGAGGAAACCATTCTTCCAGTGACT
This sequence comes from Candidatus Thorarchaeota archaeon, assembly GCA_016841005.1. The sequence continues at coordinate 5,119 of JAEORG010000138.1, forward strand.
TTTCTCAGGATTCTTCATCACCCATTGGTCTTCGGTTGCTGTTTCGAGATTTACAATATCGAACCCAAACTCATCGGCAAGATTGTAGAGACCCTTCTTCCTGAACGCCTCATCTGTATTCGCAGGTCCGCATCTCTCTGCAACAGTGATTGACTTTGCCCCCATCTCCTGTGTCTTGACTAGAATCTGTCTGAACGTGTCCATGTGGGTTGATGCTGGTGGAGGGTCAGCTGTGTTGAAGTTGGGTTTGATAACAACCTTCTTTCCCTTGACGGGATTGATGCCTAGAAGCTCAAACGACTTGTTTACTCCATAGATTCTATCTTTTGTTGATATCACAGCAACCTTGGTCATTATACTCCACCTGTTGAGAAGGATAGTTCAGTTTGTCTGATGCGATATATGATGCTTTCGTATTCTTGATTCTTTTCTCCAGAATTGTTATATCCGGTAATATCTTCCTGAAGCAACATAGATATCTGTTAGTCTAGGAGGACAAAGATTGAAGCACGCAAAGAAAGCGTTAGTGTTATTTTTCCTATTAATAACCCCTTTACTTCTATCCGGGATTTTACTCCCTACATTAAGCGACGAAGTAAGGACAACGATTTCAATAATCCCCACAAAAGTCAATGTGCCCTCTTATGAGGAACAGACTCCAATCTTGGCATATAGTGATACTGACATGGACAATTATGCTTCAATTCTATTGTGGGAGGGTAATGGGTCCCCTGATACACCATATATCATAGACGGATACAACATCACTTCCGATGGAACTTGTATTGAGATTCGTAACACAATCCGAGCTTTTGAGATTCGAAACTGCTATCTATCCAGTGTTTCAGGATATGATGGAACTGGAATACAAATCAACAATGTAACTAAAGCGGCCATTGTGGATACTTTTGTACTGAATAAAGTCAAGTCTATCGATATCATGAATACACCCGTCCCGTACATTGAGAATTGTACCATTCATGATAGTAATACCATCTCTCTCTCCAACTGCACGGGTGCAACACTTACGGAATGTGAAATCTATGATAACCTGCAATTTGGAATCCAAATGGTCGAATGTAATAACTCATTGATTTCCAATAATGAAATACACAACAATGGAGCTCAGGGAGTGCATGCAGAGTCTTCAGATTTTCTAGCCATAACTAGTAATAACTTTGCCAAGAATTATGATGAAGGAATTCTTCTATTCGAGTGTAATAATGCCACAATTAGTGATAATGACATCTGGGAGAATGATTACCCAGGAGGTGGTTCAGGTCTCGACATAGAGGAAGGGTCATACTTTCTGATCGAAGCTAATCGAATTTGGAATAACTCAAATACAGGCGTTTATTCAGACAACGCTAACAACATTCAGATTAAAGACAATCAGATTTACAATCACAGTCGTTTAGGCATCTATACTTATGAGTCACATAACAGTAGTATGATTGGAAATGACATATGGGGTAACGGGTGGGGTCTAGATCCATATGCAAGCGGTATCTACGTTGATTGTAGTAATGATTCGTTGATTGAAAACAACCGAATTTGGAACACCACTGCACAAGGCATTTACCTTGATCTAGTTGCTGATGTTATTGTCCTGAACAATGAGATCTGGGATAACTCACCAACAGGTATCTACGTTTTTGAATCTGAACAGGTTGAAATTTCTTCCAATCATATCTTCAATAATACTGATACAGGACTATACTTGTATGGTCCAGGCTATTCAGATGTCGTCATACGTGAGAATGAAATTTATGGCAATGGATATTTGATAACCTCACCGCTGGGTCTAGCTGGAATACATCTTATTGCTTACACAGATTGTATTATTGAAGACAATCACGTTTACAATAATTCAGATACTGGAATTTTAATACAAGGCAATGGGAATACCATCATCGGTAACGAGGTCTATAATACCAATGGAAATGGTATAGAAGTCATTATGGTGGTAGATTGCGTAGTAGCTGAAAACACTATCTATGATAATGAGGATGGAATTCTGCTATATTCCATCAGTGCAAACGTAACTGACAATATTGTTTTTGACAATAATATCGGGATACACTTGTACGGTTCTCAGTTTTGTTTGTTGTTTGGGAATGATATTGGTTGGAATGGCAATAATTCATTGCAAGAATATGGACAACCCAATAACCTATGGTACAACAATGTCACAGATGTAGGGAATTGGTGGAGTGATTATGATGGTGCTGGAGTATACGACATCACCAATGGCACCGGTGTTGTGAATCATGACATGTTCCCATCCAAGAGCTTAGATCTTGTCAAACCAGCTTCGATAGAATTCGAGATACTGGACTCTGGCAATATCATTATTTGGGAAGCTTCTGCTCTAAATCCATCACATTACGAGATATTCATTGACGAGTCTAGTGTCGGAACAGAATCTTGGGATGGTGTTGATATAGAGTTCGTAGCTGATGGACTTGCCCATGGAGTACATACAATCGAACTAGTGATTTACCATATATCAGGTCACTCAATAGGTAATTCCACGACTGCTGATGTAGAAGACCTCACACCACCATCTCTGGATGGACCAAGTCATATCAGTATCGTACTGGGTGATAGGGTGTCTGCGTATTATACTGCGAGTGATCCTTCAGGTATAGGCGGATGGGCAGTCAATGATACAGTCAATTTTGCTATTGATTCTACTGGGGGATTAACTGGTATCACTGATTTACCAGTGGGTGAGTACATAATTCGCATTCAAGTATCTGATACCTTTGGGCACACTGCCTATGTTGATGTTACTATATCAGTTACTGCTCCATCAGACAGTGGTTTTCCGACGACAATGATATTGGCTATAGGCGCTGGCGCTGCTGTTGTTGTCATAGTGCTTGTAATGATTTTGAAGAAACGCGGAAGTTAATTCAACAATAGAAAAAATGAGGGTCTCTATCTGAGACCCCTTTTCTTGTTATCCTCGTTTCTTTCCATAGACA
>JAEORG010000139.1 GCA_016841005.1 Candidatus Thorarchaeota archaeon
CCTCCGAACACATCCTGACACACTCAAGAAACGATTGTCTGAACGTAACTACTCCGTGGAAAAAGTGACCGAGAATGTTGAAGCTGAGATTATTGGAGTATGCCAGCTGGATGCGCTCGATGCTTTTGGTGAAGCAAGAGTGTTCGAGATAGATACCACTGAATTAAGTCCACCACAGGCCGCAGAACAAATCGAGTTGATACTGAAGAATGGCGGTTCACCAATTCGTATTGACTGGATGTCTGAATTAGAAGAACAAGGGCGTCTTGATGAGTTTCTTATTGATTAGTCTTCTTTCTCTTTCAAAGCTACTGCAAGAAGTGCAACGATGCCTGCCACAATCATTGATAGTGGAGTAGTAGTCGCATAAATTAGCCCTGTCAAACTAGGATCTCCAAGAGGGGGAGTTACTGCGAAAGTTATCAAGAAATAGACCGTACCTCCAGACATACCAAGCATGACTGCTGGAATCAGTGCCAACCAGGTAGCTCTCGGATTTGTGTAAGCAAAGTAGCTTAGGGCAATCATGAAAACTCCTGCTATGAGTGGGAACAAATAGATGATTCCACCAGATCGAAATAATGCATCAATAAATGTGCTAAAACCAACCTCTGGAGGAACCCCTGGTTCGCGAACCATCACATCTAGAAAATTAGTTGTTATCGCCAATATGCCGCCAATAACCAGTACCATAGCTGGCCATCGATAGGTAAGCATTCCTAACTGGCGTTTTCTAAGCTGCTTCTTCAATTCCTGCGCTTTTCTTTGTCGCTCAGCTCCTCTGCTGACCTCAATCTCTCTCTCTTTTCTTGTCAATCCATCAGCAACATCATCCGAGTCAGCTTCATCATCTACAGCATCAACGAGATCTTCAGCCATATCTTCTGAATTCGATCTATCATCGGCCATTCTTGTTCCTCATGTTTGCATGTCTTTGCGTATTTAAGCATCAGTATCTACGAAGCTTTCTTGTTGCAGGAAAATTGCCAAGTCTTTCTAGCGCTTCAACGATGGGTCCTGCTAAGATCTCATCAATCATCTCACTAACATCAGGTTCTCGGGACATAGAATCGAGGTCGTTTATTCCATTAGCGACTCTCCGCTCGAGATTATCGTTTCCGAAGTATAATGAATAGACAAGCGCATCTGCCAACCTTTCAAGTGAAGGTATGCACATCTTATCTATATCTTCTGCTGGTTCAGCATAAGCTTGGGTTAATTTTTCAAATAGCCCTCTATACACCTTGGGCTGTTTAGGTATAACAAGTGGTAACTCCTCCATGATTCCTGTGTTTAAACAGCAGGTTAGTTGAGAGTAATTTGTAAGATATCTGATGGATATTTGCTCTACTAGTTTCGAATTTAAAATCAAACCGAGAGTATGGAGGTCTGCATCAGGATAGAGTGGAGTTATTTTGACGATCCCTCCTCCATGTATCATTCCCCTAGGTTTTAAGAAACACCTCGGATACCTGTAGTTCTTTGTTGCAACAAGAAACTCATTTTCATACGATTCTTTCAATGCTGAATCCTGTTTAAACCATTGATCTGCATATACGATATGTTTAGTTCTCAAACTATATCTCTGAACACTTCGACCACTGGTTATGTAGGGAACATGGAATGTGGATGTCTGTTTCTTTCTAACATGACCTTTTGGAATATCTCTACCCCTTCCTGCAACGAGGAGACCTCTTTGTCCTCTTTTGAGAATCTTTTCCATGATGTAATCATGGTAAATTGAAAAGACTCTACTCTCCCTAAACACCTGTGAGGATAATACATTCGATTGTTCAAGACCATGCCGTCTTGATTCAATACTGATTTTATGTTCATCATCCGCCTTAGACCGTTCGAAGAAGAGGCTAACCATTTCAAGTGTGACGTCATTGAAAGGACTCCCCTCATCAACAATCTTCCAAAGTTTCGTATTATGCAAAATAAACTCCCGTACCTTGGAAAATTGCTTAACGCTAAGGAAACTGTTGGGAACAAGAAATCCAAGTTGCCCGCCCTCTTTCATTAATGATATCGCCCTTACAAGAAAATGAGCTGCGCTATTCCATGTACCCCTTCTTCCTCCCCCGACATTGTTTGGATACATAGAAGTAATGAACCGTCTATCTAGTGGGTCAAGGATATTTCCATAAGGTGGATTTCCAATCACAATATCAAATCCCGGAGTATCCCCAAGGAACGCATCTTGAAATTCCAGTACCCAGTGAAATGGTTTAGC
>JAEORG010000140.1 GCA_016841005.1 Candidatus Thorarchaeota archaeon
ACTCGATTTTTGTGGTGGCGTTCTAGTTATACTCTATTCATCACTCTTGTAGTCCAAAGAGAATCTATCATCTATCCAGTCTCTAACATCTGATTCTGGTCTTGCACCACGATCCGGATCCTCATTCCGTTGTCGTTCCATCTCTTCGGATAAATCTCGAACCTGAGTGATATCGCCCTCTTTTACATGAATTTCAATAACTTCACGATATGCCATAGGTCTCTGAAAACCCATATGGACATACATCTCATTTATGAAATCTCGTCCAAGAAGTAGATTGCCTGTGAATTGGGTCTTTAGATTTAGATCCATATAAGATGTTGAAAAGAATTGACTTCCCTTGACAGGTCGTACTCCATTGATATCAGGTGTTATTTTTGAATTCACTTCCATTCCAACGAGTAATAATTGATTGTCCCTACAATCATACATCATCATGAACCCCCGCCAACATGCTGTACATGTAGAATAAGGTTCAAGTCCAAAATCCTGAGGTGTGTATAGTCCTTCACCATCAATGCCGATCAAAGAATATACCATACCATCATATCGAAACTCGTCTGGTATTTGAGCAGTCATTAGCAAACCCATACATTCAAGAATTTGAAGGGCTTTGAACTTTTGCAGAACAGCCACAACCAATGAACATATCAATTTCATAATCATAACTCTTCTAAATAAGGTGAAATTTCACATGACATCATCAAAGCATGCACCTTCAACCACGTGTATTCACGGAACCAAAAAACAACAACCAGGTCCAGCTGTAAACCCAATCTATCAGACTTCAACATTTGTCTTCGAGAATCAACAAGATATGCTTGCTTCTGTTCAAGGAAAATCGACAAAAGATGTCTATACTAGGTGGAGTAATCCCACAACGCGTTCTGTGGAGGAGAAGATAAGTGCTCTAGAATGTACAGAGAAATCATTTGCCTTCGCATCTGGTATGGGAGCAGTATCAGCAGTCATTACGGGTCTCTTGAAGAAAGGTGATACCATACTTACATCTGATTCTATCTATGGAGGAACGTTGCATCTATTTGAAGACATATTACCGCGACAAGGAATTAATATTGCATTTGTCGAGTTGGATAACTTTGTTGATGCGATCGAGGATGCCAAAAGCAGTGCTAAGATGTGTTATTTCGAAACTCCAACAAATCCATCACTTAGAATTGTAGATATTAGAAGAACCGCTAGTGCAGCCCAAGCTAGTGGAATGACAAGCGTGATAGATAATACATTTTCATCACCAATCAACCAGAGACCTCATGAAATGGGCATTGATGTTGTAATTCACAGTGCTACCAAATATCTTGGCGGACATAGTGATATAATTGCAGGAACGGTTTCAGCGGATGCACCTTATATTGATGATATTATCAAAGTAGCCAAACTCCTTGGAGCGACCATAGATCCATTTGCGTCATTCCTTCTTGATAGAGGACTCAAAACTCTGGGTGTTAGGATGGATAGACATAACAGAAATGCACAGCTTCTAGCAGAGGTCCTTACAAGAGACTCACGCATATCAAAGGTACATTATCCAGGTCTACCAAATCACCCGGGTCATGCTGTTGCAAAATCACAGATGGACGGATTTGGTGGGATGCTCACATTAGATCTCAAAAGAACACTGGGTCAAACAGAGAGGTTTGTTGACTCACTCGACTTGTTTCTCAATGCAGTTTCTCTCGGAGGCGTCGAGAGTCTTGCAAGTATTCCTGTATTGACAACACACTATGGAATTGATAAGGGTGTACTTAATGAAATGCATATCTCAGAATCTACAGTACGCCTATCAGTTGGTATAGAGGATCCTGACGATCTCTTGAGAGACATAGGAAAAGCATTGGAAACTGTGTTTGGATGAACTGAGATTGATACTATCCATGAATCCCTAATCGAACATAATCCTTTACCTGAGTTATATCCATCGAATCCAGACCCATCTTTTTCAGAGTGCGGCCTTCGCCCATGTAGTTATGTCCAGTCAGATTAGTTGCAATCTGAATTGTATTATCGATTATCGGAGTCATTACTCCAGCAAGTTTCCCAAGATGAGACATTGGTACTAGACCTGTCAGCAAACCTTCTTCGAGGTATATATGATTCAGACTAGAAGGTGCAACACTATCTTTGTATGCATTTGTGTTTTTGACACACTCACGAAGAGTACTACCATTCACGTTGTAGGATTTTTTCAACCATGTCATGGTATCAATGGTAGAATCCGTGAAATATCCAGCAACCTGCATTCTTTCTTTATCCATCTTCTCGATATATCGCCCCACAGACTCAGATATCCCTTCGTAGAAGTGATTGAATCCTCCACCACGGGATTCAATTATCGATGCAGAGAAGAGGGTTGGAACGGGACGTAACATTGCTCCAAAATTGTTCAAGCTGGTTTCCATCACATCAACTGTTGGTTTAATTCGAAGAGGGAATTGATTCAATCGTTCTAAGTAGTCCTTATTCTTAATCGCGGGAAGTGCACTGACATTGATGAATTCCTTCATCCCTGAGATATGGACCTTGTTACCTCCGGTAAACATTGAGATAAAGAGGTTTGATTGCGCTTCTCCGATGAGAACATCATTTGATTTGTTTCTCTGTCGAAAGGTATTATAAAATTCAAGTGCCCCACCAGTTCTTCCAGGCATTAAGAGAACATGCTGACCTGGTGCAAGCTTGTCTGCTATCGCCTCTGCAATCGCCCCATGAGCTG
>JAEORG010000141.1 GCA_016841005.1 Candidatus Thorarchaeota archaeon
ATTTGCTGTGGGTGCAACTGTGGCTGCAGTTGCAGCTCCAATAGTGATTGTTGGAACAGACGCAAACTCTGTATCAAAAGCAGTTGTAGGTTTAGGATCACATCTAAAGACCTAATGCTCGCTCTTATAAGCAGTAATTTCAGGAAACTCATTAGGTGGAATATTTGAGCAAAGCTGACATTAGACCTCCTGTTAACTTGAAGCTTGCGTCGATGAAGGATTTGGCAAGAATGCTTGTATCTTGGTCTCAGCGCGATAGACCAGCGAGTATGTTATATTTTGAGGATAAGGGTAAACACATCTTTGGCACTCTTATATCAAATCACGGTTATTATGAATTCCAAGGTGTTCCTCTATGGGTTTATACAGAATATAACGAACCTCCCAAGGGTAACTTCCTAGCCTATAAGGCACGACCTAAAGAATCAGTAGAGTTTGTAGAGAGTATAGATTCTGAACCTATGATCGTTCATCTTCCTGTCATAACTCTGTCCGAAAAACTGGAAATACTTGATATTTGAGAGTAGGACTCTTACCTACTCACTTTCTTCTTTTTCCTAATACATCTCTCGAGGCGAAGCTCTAAGGTAACTAATGATGATTACTGCTCCAAATATAGAAAATGCAAGCCAAATAATCAGCGTGATGAGAATTAACTGGGTTTTGAAAAATAGTTCAACAACAAGAAAGATACCTACAATGAGAATATTCGAAGTTCCTCCCATCGTGGTATCATTCGTGACCTTCAATCTCCATTTCACAATCACCATCAATGCTACGATTCCTAAAGATATCCAATTGATATATGATGTAAACAATTCGGATTGATCTAGAAAAGGTATGATTCCGAATGGCGTTGGGATTGGTGGTAAGTAGAGAACAACGAAGGCAACGAATATTGCTAATTCAAGAAAACGAATCCAGTTGGTTGGTGTCTTGGTGTATATCTCACCATATAATCCCTTATCATATTGCGCGGCTCCAAAATAAATGAAATATATCGGAGCTCCAAAACTCAGTGCATTTACCAGACACTGGGCAACTCCGTATACAATAGTAATCCAATACGATGTCCACATTGACAAGATACCATCCCAGATTGCGATATAATTTGGAATGAATTGTATCATTATCAAACTAGGTAGAATACAGAGTCCTATAGCTGCAATTATCGCTAGGAGGGCTGCAGGTTTTCCTCCTCCGAGTTTTCCCATACCTATTGTATATGACACTCTTCCTGCAACAATCAGTCCACCTATGATTGCAAGAGGTGCTGATATGATTGGTAGAATGAAGAACATCAAAACGAATGCGGCATTAGTACCATAGAAGACTCTCCATCTCAAGGGTACGGATGTTGTCGAGCTCTCCATCAAGTGGACAGTATTTGCTAACCTGTATCTCTCAAAGAGAATGAATCCTAGCCATGGTGCAGCAAAGACCAATGGAGTCACCATGTAATGGAATAGTGTATCTAGAAATGTATCCCCAAAAGGAAATACTTGAAATGGAAGGAAGAACACCAGAATGAAAAAGTAGAGCGGTATTGCGATTGCCAGTAGGGTAACAATGATTCTTGTTTTCAACCAATCCGGACTCAAGAGAGATTCACACTTCGAGATGCTGCCAAATCGTATAAAAGTCTGCGCGTGAATATTCATTGTTAGGAGATGTGAAATGACTGGAGTATACAAACAGAAATTATCTGCCGCTTCTTTTGTTCGAAAAAGTCGTTTGATCATCGGTCTAGACTTGACAGTGAATTTAGCAAATAAACCAAAGAATATCATAGAAAGTGAACGAACACGGATTGAAAAAGAAGCCATCAAGATTGTACACGATACAGCTGAATATGCTATCGCATACAAATTCAATCGTCAGCTAACGCTGCCTCTTGGGCTCTATGATGGTATCCCCCCAATTCTGGATGTGATTCATGATACAGGCCTGACCGCAATTATGGATTGTAAGATAAACGATGTCGGTCATACGAATGCACATATTGCTGAGTACTATTATGATGCAGGATTTGATGCAGTCATTGCTAATCCATTTGTTGGTTGGAAGAGTGGATTAGATTCTGTATTCAATGCTGGCGTTTCTCGAGGAAAAGGTATCATAACTCTTTGCTACATGTCTCATGATGCTGCTGATGAAGGATATGGGTTGCATGTTAAGATGGATGAGAAGGGGAAACAGCACTCGCCTATGTATCAACTATTCGCTCAACGTGCTTTGAAGTGGGGTGCTGACGGGGTGATTGTTGGTGCAACCTATCCAGAACGTATCAAGGAAATAAAACATATTCTTCGCGATGATATTCCAATCATTAGTCCAGGTGTAGGAGCCCAAGGTGGAAGTGCACGAGCTGCAATTGAAGCAGGCGCATCTTATGTGATTGCCGCGCGGTCAATCGTAAGTAGTCCAAATCCCGCAGGTGCCGCTCGCGAACTTGCTGTAGAGACCCAAG
>JAEORG010000142.1 GCA_016841005.1 Candidatus Thorarchaeota archaeon
CCCCGCAATCGATCAATCATTCACTGAAACTATAGTAGAAACTCTGAAACAGACCTCTCAATTAAGGAAAGACCCAAGAATTTTAGATATTGCAGATATGATTACGAAAAATGGGTTCTGATTTTAGACGCTCCCTAACCTTCATATCCTACTTTCTTTTCGATATATATAGCCAAACATAACGGTAACCTACCAGCATGGTGGATGCATCATGGATAGAAAACTGACTGCTTCATTGTTCATCGTGATTATGATAACAGTAGGCATAGGAGTTCTTTTTGTCACTCTCCCACAGCAACAGAATGCTCCAGAAGTAACAGTGACTGGCGGTTTTATCACTTCTATCTCAGACAATTCTGCTACTGTCAGAGCATTAGCTCTTGAAATGACAGTCAGTCTATCTTGGAATAGCGGAACGACATTTGCTCCTTTCTTGATAACTGCAGAAAATATGAATCCTGAAAAAATCGATATACAGAGCAGCGCTTCAATATCAACAATCAGCTCAAATAATGCATCGCTCGCGATAGAAGTAAAATCGAGTACACCTCAGATTGATGTTACATTTTCAACCGAAGACCCACAGGACGGTCTGAAATTCTATGTATTTGGAGATTCACAGGGATATCAGAGTGGGATTTATGCAATAGCTGAAGATGCAATTACTGATCAACCAGATTTTGTGTTTCATTTAGGTGATTTGACTCCGTTTGGTCAACCCAATCAATACGAAGCAGTTTCAGATGCATTGAGTCAATTTCATGTACCCGTGTTTACAACAGCTGGAAATCATGATATCCGCTTGAATGGTTCTTTCTATTATCTGGATTACTTTGGTTCTTCTACCTATTCGTTTGACTACGGTCCAGCTCATTTCGTGATTTTCAATTCATCATCAGGTGATGTGACTGAATCAGAGTTAAACTGGTTGGAATCTGACCTTGTCCAATCAGATCAAGATCTAAAGTTTGTATTCACACATATACCAGTTTATGATCCTCATCCTGGTATGAATCACACACTCCTAAATTCAACTACTACATCCCGTTTATGTTCAATATTTGAATCCACGGGTGTCAATACAGTATTTGCAGGACACATCCATTTGTATAATCAGTCACTTAGAAACACTGTAAATTATGTCATAAGTGGTGGTGCAGGAGCTACACTGTATTCAGACACAGAGATGGGAGGATTATATCATTATGTTCGAGTGACCATTCAAGATAGTATCATTACTATTGACCCAATTACTCTTCCTGAACCGGACATAGAGCGAGATATGATTGTCATAAGAGGCAACTCTGAAGATATTACACTAACAACTGATGACCTCTTACAGATGAATCAACTCGAGGGATTCTCATCATTTCAGAATTTCTTTGGAAACTGGCGAGGACATGGAATATATCGTGGAATAACGGTTTCAGAACTCCTCACATTCATAGGTGGGATGGGTTCAACGGATATCTTGAGAGCTATTTCGTTTGACGGATTCCAACAAGACTACTCATATTCGAATGTTCATCCAAATGCCTCATGGAGTGTAATCCAAGGAGAGATGGTGCTTGCTTTTTCATATAATGGGACATTAGTTCCAGAATGGGACCAAGGATTGCGCATTATTATGCTTCCAAGTGATGGAGCATACAGCAATGAAGATTGCCAAGCTACTTCTGAACCCGGAATGGGATACAATATCTATGCCTCAGCTGGTGCAAGATGGATAAGTAATGTCGAGCGCATTGAGGTGATATCAGCTTGACATCCACTAATAGACAGACCACATTCACACATGATATTGTTATGATAGCTGTTCTAGCTTCTCTAGGAGGTGCTCTAAGTACATTTGTTGGTTACCTTGGAAATCTCATTAATCTTGCCTTGGGAGTTCCTTTTGGGGCTGGACAATTCATGGCTGGAATTCATGTATTCTGGCTAGTTCTAATACGTGCTCTTGTTTCAAAAAATGGAAATGGGGCACTTGGTATACTTGCAGGATCAATTGGTGGTTTGCTTAAGGGATTTGTTGAGCTATTCACAGGAGGTACTCATGGTATATTAATCGTATTAATCTCTCTCACACAAGGAGTTCTAATAGATATCACAAGTATGATTGGAACTGATTATCATTCCGGTGGAGTATCGACACGTTTGATCTGGTGGATTGGCGCAGGTATTGCATCTGCTTCAAATGTAATCATCTTCCAAATACTCTACTTTTCTGGAGTGCCACTTCTATACATCGCTATCATTACAATTCTATCATTTTGTTCAGGAATCATCTTCGCTGGTTTCTTTGCATGGGAAACCGTTGATTTTCTATATGAAACTGGAATCACTTCATCAACCTGTAAGATACTCAACTAGTGTTGTCTTACCATGGTCAACATGACCTAGAGTTCCAATGCTTACTTCTGATTGTCCTTCGTATTTGGTC
>JAEORG010000012.1 GCA_016841005.1 Candidatus Thorarchaeota archaeon
CTCACAACATTTGCCTGTTTCTTCGTCTTTATTCTACCATTCTTCAAGTATCTCTTCTGGTATGCCATAGCGGATTTCTCTGCAATAATTCTACTTTTTGATGCATCCTCAATATTTCCTAGATATTCCGCAATTTCTGCAAAAAGGCGATTAGAGTAGGAAAGATATGCAGTTGCAACTTCAGGATCTGATATAATCAACCTCTTGATAATCCCTACAAATTGACGGATTCTGGATTTTACCCAAGGCTCCATCCATTCTCCCCAATGGTAATTTGTGTCCCACATGTTTCGTAGCATTTCTCGTTTTGCACTTGTCCAATTTAGAGGATTGAGTTTTCGAATCCAGTGAATCTTCTTAGCTCGAATTTGCTGATAATCTACCCACATCTTCATACTTTGGTATTGGTCTTCTAGAATTCTTGTGTCACCATATACTTTCCAAAGAGTCCATGGGATGATTACAGATGCATCACCCCATCCTGCAGATCCCTCTACATAACCAATTGGTCGTTCTATGGGGATGATATTGGCAACCCTACCATCCTCTCTCTGAGTCAGTGCAACATCTTTCATCCATTTTCTGAAGAATGATGAAGTGTTCATGAGAAGTGATCCGGTGAAAGCAAAAGCCTGAGCATCACCAGACCATCCACTTCGTTCTCTTTGAGGGCAATCTGTTGGAATATCAAGAAAGTTTCCCTTCTGACTCCAGAGAGCATTACTCATGAGCTGGTTGGCCATTTCATTCGAGCATTTGAAATTCCCAAGTTGTTCCATATCTGAGTAGATTGCAATTGATGTGAATGAAATAGAATCTAAAGCACTATCAGGTGCATTTTCTATCTCTACTTTGACATATCGGAATCCCTTCACTGAGAACTTAGGTTTATACACGCGAGAATTTCCGTCATGAATGTAGATATCACATTGAAAATCTCCACTTTTCCTATTCATCATGTGTTCCTGAGTGAAGTTTCCATCTTTGTCTAGTGATTCTCCATGGGTCAATTTGATTATAGTGCCTGCGGGAATCCCTTCTGAGATACTCATCTCAACATATCCTGCAATGTTTTGTCCAAAATCTAAAACTGCTTCTCCTCGAGGTGTTCTGATTAACGATGATGCAAACCGTTCTTTCTCTCTGATTCCAACACTCATGCTAGCTATCAGAGTGTTTTTTGGAAACTCAACAGCTGTTACTTGATTCCACTCTGAGTCTTCGTAGCCTGTTTCTTTCCAACTTGGTATCTCCATTCTGGAATCGTACTTATCCCCGAGCTGTAGGTCAGACTGCCTAATAGGTCCATTTGAAGTACACATCCACGTATCATCAGTCTTTGCGACTACTTCAGTATCGATCTCAATCTGTGCAAGTAGTGAGAGTTTCTCACCTGATATATTCCTGACACCACCAAATCCAAGTTTTCCTCTCCACCAACCATCTCCAAGTATGATACCTAACGTGTTACGACCGCTCTGGATTAGTGAGGTCACATCGTATACTTGATACTGAAGCCGTTTATCATATTGAGTCCTACCTGGTGTGAAATATTGGGTGCCTACTCTTTCTCCATTAATCCAAGCTTCATAAAGTCCATGAGCTGTAATGTATAATCGGGCTTTTTCGATAGGAACTGAAATATCAAATTCCTTTCTCAGTAAGGATGCAGGTTGAAATTCCTCTGGGTCAATTTCTCGTTCTGGATCAATCCATGAAGCTTTCCAATCGTCTTCCTTAAGGAAACCCATCTCCCAAAATGCCACATCGCTCCAATCAGATTCCTTCCCAAGTTCATCCCAAATCCGGACTCTCCAATATATTCTATCTCGGGATGATAAATTCACTCCATCGTAGATTATGAATACTGACTGATCTGAGTCTACTTTGGATGAATCCCACATAATGGATTCTGAATCAAACTTTTCACTGGTAGCACACTGAATGTGATATGCTGTCTGCATTGCACCTATTCTATCTGAGTTTAGTTTCCAACTCATCCTGGGTTTAAGCTCATCGATTCCAATGGGATTCTGTAGGTTTTCACATCGTAGGTTATCGATTTGCATTCTTGATTTGCTCCCTGCTAAAAGGAACCTCCATCTTCACCATCATCACTTGAAGTTAGAGACCTTGATGAATCAGCCAATCTTTCGTTATGCATCTGTTCAAGTTTTGTTCTCAATTCCTGTAATTCTTCACCATGTAGTGGGTAGATTATCATGAATAGTATACTTAGAGTAACAAATACAGCTGGTATTGCGAATAGAAGGAGCTTAATTCCAAAGAGTGCAGATTCAGGTTGAATATCTGTTCCAGTTATGTATCCGAAGTATCCGAGAACAAAGGTAGCGATAATTGGGCCAAGACTATTGGCTGGTTTTGTAAATAACGCATTCATTCCTAAGAACATACCTTCCCGTCTAGTATTATTCTTGACTTCGTCCTCATCCATTGAGAGATACATAAGTGGAGTATTGAATACTCCATATCCTGAAAATAGTGCGCCTAGTCCTAGGAGGACCCAAATGAACAAGAGTTCATTTGTAAAGAGCACAAACGGAACAAAGATGGCAGTGAAAATTATCCGTATTCCCCCAAATCGAAGTACAATCGTTCGCATGTCCCACTTGTTCTTCTCATGAAGTCGCAAAGCCCAGATATTTGAAGCGTATCCTACGATAATCCCTAATATGATATAGATAAGCAGGCCGCCATCGCCCAAAACAAGTAGGTAGACGAAGAGATAAGTTAGACCAAACGAACCAGCTAATACACCAAAGAAATTGAAGCAAACATAGATCAGAAATGACCTTGATTTCAAAGATTCCTTGACTGACTCTATGAAAGGATAACTCACACCAGTGTGTAATTCAGGTCTTTCCTCGCAGAGTCTGGTCACGGCAAAAAGACAGATGGTAGAAATAATTGCGATGACAATATTGATGGATCGAAAGAGATCTGTCGTAGGACTCATTTCTCCTAGAATCAACAGGAATGGTAACGCTACAATTAATCCGAGAACCATTGTGTAGAAAGTAGCTTTGTTCCGTTCATCGTGATCAGTTGTCATCTCGGGTAATAGTGCCATCCAAACTAATACTACAAGGGTAAGCATTGTATCAAACAGACATATTGAGATGACATAGTGAAGAAAGATAATTAATTGATTTGTAAAACTCCATGGAAACCAGATAAGAAGGAATGTCAGTGCCCAGATGGGTCCTCCCCATTTTATGTAAATGAGCCTTCTACTGCCCCATTTCTTGGGGTCTGTCCGATCAGATAGTTGACCAGATAATGGATCATTTAATGCATTAACTGTCATGTAGATTATTTGCCCCAATATGAAATAGACTGGAAGAAGCTGAAGTTTATCGTAGAATAATTCTACATATTTCATACCAAAAACGAGATTGTAAAGAATGGTTGGTACAACCCCCAGAGTGAAACCAATCATTTTTTTCCTGCCTAATTTCTCACTTGGCATAGTGTTTCCATCCGACTGTACTCATGGGAAAGACTCCAGATATTAATGTAAATATCTTCAGAATCTAAAGGCACGGGTACTAATAAATAATACATTACCTATTTTGATGTGAATCAAGTTCCTGTAATGAGTGAAAAGTAATAATAGCAGGCAGTTCTAATCCATGAGAGTATGGACGTTGAAAAACTACGATCTGAGGAAACTCAAAGGCATCATTTGATTTCTACTTCAGATAATCGAAATCTCTTCTTACGTGAGTGGAGTGCTGACACAAAATCAGATATTTGTGTGCTCATCAATCATGGTATAACTGCGCATAGTAAACCATACTCTATCTTGGGTGAACCTCTTTCCAAAGCTGGATATACCTGCTATGGCCTGGATTTGAGAGGACATGGTTTGTCAGATGGTATTCGGGGTGACTATCCAAGTCGAGAGCTTCTTATTGCAGACCTAGTTGCAACTCATAATTTCTTGAAGAAGAATCACTCAAGAATAATTGTTTTGGGCCATAGCCTTGGAGTTGTCACTAGTTCAATTATACTCAATGAGATTCCTGATGAAATCGATGGCATAGTCTTTCTAAGTGGAGCTAGAGCAGTAAAGGAAGGTGCTCAACAAGGACGGTCGAAATTAACTACATTGAAGATCCTGTTTTCTTCAATTCTAAGTCCTTCTAAACCAGTCATTCGTTACTATAGAGAGGGTATGACCGGGCTTGATGATCCTCTTTTCAATTTCAACTACACACTCCGATTTCTGCGAGTTCTAAATCCTGAGAAGGTTACATTTCCGGAGAAGATCGACATTCCTGTTTATGTGGGTGTAGGTGATATGGATGAATTATTTTCAGTGAGTGCGGTTGAGTCTTTCATGAATGAGATCAATGCACAGAACAAAGAATTCCATGTCGTTCCCAATGCTAAGCACGCAGTTTTCCCAGAAGGGTCTTGGAATCACCTGGTAGACTGGATGAATCGAAATTTTAAGAAATGAGGTGAATCTGATTGATAGAGATTGAGAAAAAAGATGGAGTGCCGATGTGCACTCTGGAGCAATATGAAGTAGATTTTGCAGATCGTCATTTAGTTCATGGAGTAATCGAAAAATGGGCAAAAGAGAAACCTGATGAAATCGGTCTGATCTGTGCAGACGACGGTCGGGAGTTTTCATGGAAGTCAATCTATCAATCATCAACTGCACTAGCAATCAAACTAGTTGAGATGGGATTTGAAAAGGGAGATTTTCTAGCCACATCATTACCATTTCTTCCAGAACATATTTTTCTCGAATACGCTTGTTTTCAAATTGGTGTGATACATGTCCCTCTTGATTTGAGACTCAAGCCACCAGAAGTTATTCGATGCTTGGATCTTGTCAAAGCTAAAGCCTACTGTCATCTTGGTAAAACACCTATTGCAGATTTTGCGGGTATGGGTAAAGCGGTTCAAGAGAATTGTTCATTTGTTGAACACTTC
>JAEORG010000143.1 GCA_016841005.1 Candidatus Thorarchaeota archaeon
AACAATACCCCTCTTAGAACTGAAAGCGACCAACATCAAAGATTATATGCCCCTTAACAACTTGCGAGAAAACATCGGAACAGGTTGGTCCAAATTAAATGCCCCCGAAAGATATGAACATCATCGTGGAAATAATTGAACTTGAACTTTGTAATTGCTGAATTTATCAACCCGTTAGATATCCACATTAATTCTTTATACCAAGTACGATA
The DNA here is from genome assembly GCA_016841005.1 of Candidatus Thorarchaeota archaeon. The sequence goes on from JAEORG010000143.1 coordinate 213, forward strand.
TCCAACAAACAATTGCCAATAGATACATTCTATGCAATTCGATAATTGATGGGCTTGATAATGACGGATGAGAACACAGCTATAGGTGGAGTACTTGCTACTCGCAAGAACTTAATTGAAATTGTAGTTTTAGCAGTTGTTCTAGCTTTAGCTATCGAGTTAGTTTCTAACGGTATCATTGACATTTTTACTCTCCCTTCATCAATTACTATAACATCAGGAATTTTACTTGCTATAATATCCATCATGTACTTTGTACGATCTCTTTTTGGCAGACGTAAGAGAATGGAATTCTATGATTCTTTTTTTATCTATGACGGACAAAACAATCAAGTTCTTCCCGTATACCGACATGATTTATCTTGCAGCATGAATAGATACCTAAGAGCTGCATTTGCTGAGAATCCCGCATTGGAAAAACAATGGCAAGATGAACCATTGAGTGGCATTCGTGATTCGAAAAAAACACAAGAAATCTTAAAACCAAGAAAATCTATCCAACTTGTTCGTGAAGTGATTGAATATTCAGTACTAGAATACCTATCAACTCATTTGACTGATTATTTCAACAGTCCGGATATCCAGAAAGATAAACTAACTGAATATCGAAGAGAAGATATTCCAGAAGTATTACTTACCAATCGATTTCTTGAATTATTCTCTCGTCCTATGGATGACCGACTAGCTTTCTCTGACGGTGAAAAACCCCGAGGAATTCTCCATCGGGGTAGTTTGGTATTATCTAGCAAAGGACCATACTTGTATTCCAGATTCGATTTAGTTCTTCCAAAGAGAAGTAAAATCTCTAGATTGGAATCTGGCGCAATTATGATTAAAACTAACAAAGTAAATCTAGAGTTGAATATTGATTTTCGCGGATTCAATACTTACATAGCAGCTGATTTCTTAGAACTCTACATGGGAATACCATTTAGTTCATCATATGACGAATATATGGTAGAAATCTCAGTCAAGGTTACAACAAAAGCAATGGCTTTACTTTCTAGATCCTCTTGGGAGTACTATCAATGGGTAGACTCTTTCCTCCATCTTTTAAGAGAGAAGTCATCTACAGAATCTTTTCTCAACAAAATTAATTGGGAAACTGCAGTTACTATCCATCAAATTAATAATATGGAAAAGAAGGCAAAAAAGGGTAATACTAAGTAAGTTGAAGACGCATCTTAAAGAAAATTTAGCTATATCTAGCTTTCGTGCCAAATTGCTTAATCTTCTGACAGATTCTTTTTGCATCACTACATCTGGTATGGAGATTTAACTTTTCAATAAAGTCGTTAGTTGAGATAATCAAAGGTAGGTCGTAACTCATTGTATTTGATTCAAAGTGAAGCCCATTATCAGTCACTACTAAATGAACAAAACAATCATCTGTAAAGGCACAATCCAGCACATGTTGATCGTCAACATGAATTTTCACAGGATTGTTTTCCTTAGGATTTGCATATTCTAAAATTCCTTCATCAGATAATTCCTGCAATTGACGCTGCAATAGCCAGTAATTTGTTCCTATGGATCTTCCATATAAATGACGCAAATACTCTTGTCGTAGGCTTTCACATAGAACTATTTTGAGTCCTTCTTTGCGTAAGGACTTCATGATTTCAATATAGTTATCATGTCTATTATACCAAAAGACAAAAACGGAAGTATCCAGAATGACTCGTAAGCCCTGGCAAGCCATTCTATTCACCTCTGACGTTCTCTTCGAGCTCGCTCTGTAGCCAGCATTTCCTCCTCTAGAAACCCAAGATATGCTTGAAGGCCCTCGTGAATGATGCCTGATTCATCAATCTCAACCTCTTCAACTTGAGTCCCCTTTTCCGGATTATACTTCACCCATATGATTCTGACATCTTGACTATTCAAAATTCCCTCTGCAATTCTTCTCTGAATTCTTCCGATGAGATGCTCTGAATGAGTGGCGACAAACAGTTGATGGCCTTCCTTCATTGTTTCGATTAGAAAATCAGCGGCTCGTGCTTGATACTCTGGATGAAGATGAATCTCTGGTTCTTCGAGTATTATTGGTGCACTATTCTCTGCGAAAATACATTTTCCCATCAATGCAAGAATTTGGTTTAATCCAAAACCGTGTAGTGAAATTGGAAGAATTTCTTCCCCGTCAAGCCTTTTGCCTCTAGGTTCTATTCTTGGACCTGGAGTGATCACAGTTTCAAAATTCTCTATTCCAAATGCTTCCGCCCAATTTTGAATTTTCTTTACTTTTTTAGGATCAATATAATCTTTGTACACCATTTTGTTAAGAATATATAGCACATAATCAAGATCGTCAGGAATTCTCTCAGGAGGACTACTTCTTTGTTCATATTCTGTACGAAGGAATCCTCTAAGAACGGGCACAAATTCTATTGAATCAACATAGTTGCTAATTGCTGGTCTTATTCTAAGATAATTCAATCGTATCTTTTCATGTGCATCATCTCGAAGAAACTCAGGTACTATTGTCTTCCATGATGCAAGAAATCTTCTTTCTTGAGTAGATTGGTCAAGATTTCCTTTTTCATTTTCCAGATAAGAAACCATAGTTCTCATAGGTTCCGACGAAGTATGTTCCGATTTGTCATAATCTACATTTTCTTTGAACATCTTATTGATTTCAAATATACCTTCAGAAATCTTCTCAGAAAATTCCTTTATTTTATCCAGACCTTTGTATAGTGATAATGGGATTGCCAAATCCTTGGCCTTTGAGGATATCGAGGTATCACACAATCGATTAGAATTCTCTTCTACACAAAGTTGCCAGCAAAATGACATGCTGGGAGCAGATGTAACCCGTAATTCAAAAGAACTCTCAGAATTTCCATCTGGAATATATCCTTCAAGTTCAACAAACATGGACTCATCTGTTCCTCTTCTCTTTAGCGAGAAGAGATTATCGTATGCGCTTTCGGCATGTGAACGCTCCCATTTCAGGTTTCTAAGGGAGAGAATTGCATGAAGGATGGAAGATTTTCCAGCTGCATTGGCTCCAACAAAGACGTTTATTTTTCGGGTAGTAAACTGTGTATCTATAATAGACTTGATATTCCGAATTCTAATTCTCCTTACCCATAATTCATTACCACCTTCAGAAACTGTGATAATTGATGTATCCGTTCCGTTCTTCATTCTATCCCGAATTCTTATCATGTGATTAGCATGCGATAATACGCCAATTGAAATAAGAAGATCCACTAGCGCCTGGGCCCCCATTGATACGTTCCTGTCTGTTGGAGAGCGTTCCGAGTGCATCATTATCCTACTTGCTAATGTGGGGTAATGAATTTCCCGTGCATCTTCTATGTAATCTAGAATCGGTTGGATTTCAGACCATTTTGAAACTAAATTCTTCATTGTAGCTTGGAAGTCATCACGCTGAGAATATTCTAGATATTGCGCTGCAAATCGTCCGCCATTTGTAAATTGATATTTATCATTAATTTTTTCAAGAATTCCGACTTGTATAAGAAAGGCAAGCTGACGCTGTATCGTCTGTTTCTTTGAAGACGTTTTCTTTGCGGCTTCATCTATTGATAAAGGTGTTATATGGGCTTTTGCTTTGAACCAACAAGTAATTACATCTTTTAGACCATTTTCTGAAACTCCGATGGGAATAGCCAGTCTATCCATTCTTCTTGAACCCCCTTCAACGCAACCTATTAGTTCCTGCGAATCTATCTGATTTTCTATTTCTTATATACCATGCCATTATTGAAGGTCGTTTTAATTCTAATCAATGAAGAGTGCAATGAGAAGGGGGAATACAGAGGTTGAAAGTCATCGAGGAAGTTTATTCATTGTCTTCGAAAACTAGAAGGAGGTCGGTGCTTGCAACCAAACATGAGAATCTACAGACGTGATAGATTATATGGTGATCAGAATGTCTCGAACAGATATAATCTAGTGGTGATGTCTGCTAATGTTCCTAAAAGACATGAATGATATCGTGGTGTTATACCACTTTGGTGCCTAATATTTTTGATTAATTGTTTCGCTTATTTGATTTTCAAGACCACCATAGATTGAACATTATTTATCCATTAAAATGGCGTTTCCGCCGATTAGGGTCAATTTTTTAAGGTGGCATTGATAACATTTTGTATCATAGATATTGCTTGTCATGACTACAACCTTCTGAAAGTACAAGCATCTCACATGCACGTAATATGATATAGCTTAGATTATTTCTATATTCAATATTAATCAAATATATGTAATAGTAAGGCATTTTTAAGCTTTTATTAGGTTAATATGCCTACATTATATATAGCGTTAATTAAATTAATTCCAATTTATGTTGTATATAATAAAATCTGTATGTGAATGGCTAGTGGTCTATGAAGATTAGAGTAGTGACACGCTGATTCTATGTGACAACATATATATTTTCAATTAACACAAAATTTATCCTATAATTATAGGCTATAACAATAAATGAATTCAAATAATCTACAAACATTGTATCATAGATATTGTTTGTCATGACTACAACCTTCTGAGAGCATAAGCATCTCACATACACGGAAAGCGATATACTAATAAGCACAATTATAACCTATACTATTAACAAACTTTAAGAAGAAGGAGCATTATGCCATGATTAGAGTGAAATTTACATTATCTAATATAGAAGTGGAAATTTCAGGCACAAATCCACAAGAAATCATTAGCCAAATCGATAGCTCTCAGTTCCTAGAGATGATTGATCATTTTCAGAAATCAATTCATGCTACTCTAGATGAGAGAGTATCTAATGATCCCAATAGATCCGAATTCGTGCAAAAAAGCAAGGCAAACTCAGTTTCTGATAAGGCAATCCTCTCCATGGCATACGTATCGATGTATGAAAATGTAACCATTTTCAACAAGATTGATGTTGAAAATTTCTTTTTTGAAATTCATGAAGCAATACCAACGAACACCAATGCTGTTTTGAATAGTTTGGAGAAACAAGGACTACTCGTTCGTCATAGAGATAAAAAACAAGGCCTTCTTTCTTTTTATCTAACTCAGAAAGGATTAGACTATGCAAAAAACTTGAGGATGGATGATAATGACGATAGATGAGCAATCAGTTGCTGATTCACTCAGCCCAGACATTGAAAAATCCCTGGCTATGTCTATCACTTTGCAGTATACACAAGCTCGAAAATCTCACTTGTCCAGTAACTTTGAACAGGTATTGATACATGGTGGTAAATTCGTTGAAGCTGTCTTCCATCATTTAGAAAGTTTAGTAACTGGAATTGTACCCATAAAATTAGGAAGCATGAGGGACATAGCAAGAAACCTAGAAACTACAAAGGAAATTCCAGACTCTTTTAGAATCCATATTCCCAGATTATTGCTTACAGCTTATGGTTTCCGAAGTAAGGGTGATGGAGCACATTGGGTTCGTTATAAAGAAGCGAAATCACATGAAGCTGAAATCGTTCTATCAATATTGAACTATGTGATGATAGAACTAATCCATGATCCCGATAAGAACAACCCAACCGGTATTGAGAATCATCTTCTGAAACAATTTTGGGAAATAGTACCTCTCGTTCAATTCATTGATGGCAAGATATTCATCAATAATCCTAATATATCAGCACGAGAATCTCTTCTGCTTCTTTTATACTCTCATCCTTCCCAGAAGCTCAGTTTTGATGAAATCTGTTTTCACTTGGATGATTTCTCAAAAGCAAATATGAGAATCTCACTCAAGAGAGCAGCTGATATGAAACTGATTAGATGGGGTGAGAAATTTGTCACGCTCTCACGACTTGGAGCTAGAACAGCTTTAGAAATAATGAGGAAGTATGCATGACGATTAAGAAATACATAGTCAAATCAAAAACAAGTGAAGAATGCGTTTGTTTCATATGTAGTGAAAGGATCACCTCCGAAGAAAAAATTGAAGCGGCGGTTGAACGCAATCTGTATGCTGCAGCTCATGAAATCTGTTATCAAGCTCTTTTAGCATTAGTTACGAAGAACCAATCCTCAGCTCAATCAAGACAAATTGAACTTCTTGGTTTTATCGAAGAAATCGAAGGATATCCTGTACTTCTGCGACGTGACTTTAAATCGAACATGCCATATGTATTAGGTTTCTTTGCATATCAAAGAGAAGTATCCTGTTATCCAAATGACCTCTCTAATTGGTTAGAAACAAATGGTGTAAAAATTTCTAATCCCTATGATTACATCAGAAAGTTAACCTTGGCTGGCAAGCTTGCCAGAATCCCGGATGGAGAAGGTAAGTTCCGTTACATCATAACAAGAACAGGGTATGATCAAATCATTCAGATTTTGGCGGAGAACGAGTAGTATGACTGAGAGAGTGACATGGATGCCCACTGCGGCAATAGCATTAGAAGATCAAGTAAAGATATTACGTTCATATGTTGCATTATCAAAAGAGGGACAATTGGAAGTTCACTATATGAAAGTAGTTGACGATACAAAACTCGCTAGAACTCAGATTTCGGGAGTCAATGCCTTTTTCGTTTCTCTAGGCTTTCTGTCTTCAACAAAGAGAGGATATTACTCGCCAACTTCTTCTATTATACAATTTGTATCCACTAAGCCTCCAACAAATCCATTTCCTTTCCTAGCTGATACTCTTAGGAACTCTCGTCTTTGGGATATGATAACGAACAAATTCGTGGTTTCCCAACAGCAGAAAGTTGAAAAAAATGATATAGTGAGAATTATTCTCCGTTTGACTAGCAGCAACGAGAAATATCGTGCAGAATCAGCACTTGAGTGGTTCTTTCGTTCCAATCTTTTGAAGATTGTCAATCACGATGAGGTTGAGATTGTCCAATCAGAAACTCCAAACAATATGGTTACGCAGATACACAATCTGGATGTAGCAGAGGATCTAGTGCAGGTTCGAATAGATAATATTCTATGGGCAATTAATCGTGACTTATTGACAGAGTTCATTCTTAATAACGGTCAAAAGCTCTCACATGAGTTTGTACTAGAGTGAAGAAGATTTCGCGATGCGAACAGCAAATCCTCTCCTCACTTCTTTCCGATAAATGCATCGTATTCCATAATCATTTCATTCACTTTCACAAGTAATTCGTCATAGAATTGTATTCTGTTGATCTCCATATCAGATGAATATCGACTATCTATAATGCTTTCCAAGACCCCCTCCACATGCTCCAGTGCATCTTGAGCATTCATATCCTTTGATAATCTCAATAGAGGCCCCGAATAAACAGTATCTCCAGTTATATCCGATTTCATTGTCATAATAATTAGATTAGATTCTTTGAAAATTGTGCATTCCAGCGTTTCTTCACTAAGCCTAAGAAACGACGATGGCGGTACTCTCTTCTCACAGAGATGTCTTGCAAATACACTGCTTTCACGGAAAACAATCCTTTCATCATTTTCTGGAAATTGAATTCGAACACTGTAACGATTATCCCGAAGATAGATATTATTTGTCTTCAATATATCTCCAATCTCAGTATCTGTAAGTCCAATCCCCAGAATAGATGAAATTGCATCTTGTTCATCATCATGCTTATTCTTAAGAACCCAGCAGGATGTATGATTCTCGCCTATACCGAGCCAAATTGGACATTGATGAACATCATGTTTGATTTTAAGATTGATACTGATAGTTGCGCTCCGGATTAGATTTCTTGCAGTTCTTGGCAAGGTGATTTTTGTTGAAATAAAGGGCTTTTTACTTTCAACATATGGCTTTATTAGGTCTAGACTATTATAGTGGATGTCTACATAAGGATTCCAAGTGTATTGGCTGTTGTCTTCATCATTTACAACCACCGGTGAACCTGTAGTTATAGGCAATCTTAGAAAATCCACAAGTTCTTGAGTTCTCTCAAAGACTACTGTTTCAAAGACATTCCTGCCCTCTGTTTCAGAAGAATGAAGGGTCACAACATAAGTTTCATTATCTATACTCAACGAGCACTCTGCACCAATACAAGAAGAGGCTAATTCTTGTATTCGAATCAAATTAGATGCTACCAACTTAGAAACATCAATTTTCTTTAAAACTGCAAATGATTCAGATATTGAGTTCATTGTTGATGCTGGATGAACTCTAACTCCTCTAATCCATTGAATCTCTTCAGATCCACTCTGAATGATGTCAATCTTTCCTATTTTTCTCCAATCATCTCCACCCCAGATCCATATAGTCGAACCATCCGATGAATCAGTCACTGCAATATCCTCGTACTCCAAAGGATTTCTTGCCTGTCTGGCGCTAGCTGCAAGTATATCATTACGATTTGTTGACCATAGGAATCGGTCTGTTTGATTTATTGGATTGATATTATGCCACATCCCTGAGAGCGTTTCTGAACTCCTGAACCTTTTTTGAAAGACCATCCAATAGTCATACCCTCCCTCATCCCCTTCTGCAACTAAAATTCGACCGTATCGGATATTGAGCGCCTTTGGGACTGGAATCTCCTGTAGGGTACCGGCTCGTATCACCAAATCGGACCAAATCTTTGCAAGGTCGAAGGCGGATTTTCCAACAGCGTCAGCACGCTCGTAGTCGATAGAAAATCCCAACTGAAGCAATTGCCATGTCTTCAGGGTGGACCAGGTACGCGTCAGGTTGCCGCTGATAGTTGTAGGTCGTTGATATTTCATATAGAGAAGCAGCAGGAAGAGGTAATTACCAGTATCAAGATGCAGTTGTGGATTCTCTTCGAATGCTTCATTCAACGCTGCTTTAGCATATTGTGAAAGGCCATCCGGTAACATTTTTTCTCTGGGCCACATCATCTGCTCCCATAGCTCTGCAGAAATAAGATGGGTCTTCAAGAACTCTGATATTGCTCGTGTACTCCTCTGTTCCTCGCATCTTTCGAGAGCTCCTCTCAGTCCTCTAAGAAACGATTTCCATTCATCTGACAACTCAAAATCTTTCATCAACTTCAGACCGTTATAGATGCGGTCTTTCTCAAGTCGGTATGCACGAGTGATATCCAAACTATCAATCACAAGACAGGACTCAGCGGGTGGGTGGTAGTTCCGAGCAATCGATTGAACTCTCCAGATGTAAGAACGATATTGTCGACAGCTTGTGACTCTGGCAGTGGCTATAGATGATTTCACGAATCCACGCTTTCCTCTCACTCCATCTGGTCGTGGACGGAATGTTAACAGCGGCGTTCTAAGAATCCCTATTCTCTCAGCAGCTGCTATGGCCATTCTCTCAACACACAGAAGTGGTACCTCTTCTCCGCTGGGATCCGCGGACGCCAGTTCTGGAATCTTCATTGTGAGGTCTAGCGCTTTCTCCAGAAGATCATCTCTCAATAGAGCGGAGGTGTATACATCATCCTTTGATACACTCTGTCGCCCTCGTTGCATTCCAGTAGTAACTCCGCGTTCACCAGTATCTCGTTGGTTCCAGAACCGTGATGACCAACCGCAGAGGGTTGGCACCTCAACAATGTGTGAAACTATCTTCTCAGAGTCTTGCTCGATAATGACCCTGAGCTCATCCAATATGGGTGTTGCCTGACCAGTAGCATATGGACGTGTGGGCAAGTTCCAGATGACTTTCTTCACTTTTCCGTAGAATGGTGAATGCTCGGAGAATGGAATCACCTTCTTACGCTGATAGATACTAGAGATCGCCTCTTCCCCTCGCGGCCGTTCAAACCACAGGACTTTGTTCGCAAACCCTGTAAGGTCCTCAACCAAGAGGCGCTTACACTCGCGAAGAGCTGAACGAAGTCTGTCAGGGGTACTACTCTCCAGCATCTCCCACCCTGAAACCACAATCATAGAGTCACTCTTCACTTCTTGAAATCCTGCAAGGATTGACCTCAATGTGGGCATTTTGCCTCCATTGAACAGGAACGATTGGAACATTCCATATGCATCGACGATTTCCACATGGTTGAAGAGATTCTGGATCTGAGACCGGTGTTCGTCTAACCGCAATCTCGTCTTAGCAAGTTGTCGTGCCCCAAAGTCCCCTGAGATGTCGATCCAGGCAATCCGTCCAATGCTCACTCCATCAGATATCAATTGAATATACTCAAGCCCGTGCCAGTACTTTGCAATCCATGCAGCGGAGGGTCCAGACCGTGAACCTGAGGGAACACTACAATAGAGGATCAAGTTGCTCTCGCTGTTCAACCCGCAATCAGAGTCTTCCCTATCTACAGGCTCCCCCTGTTCTTGGAGCATCACCTTCTGTCTATGATTAACACTATGAACGATAAGCGTGAGTCGCAGTGGATCGTTGCTATACTCATCAAGGCTCACAACGAGCTTCTCGCCAACATGCGGAGTGAGGTTTCCTAGGTAGTCCTTGAACAGGGTACTAATCAGTCTGAAGAGACCTCTCTGTATAGAACCACTGTCCTGTGCGACATCTGCAACTATTGTTCCAGTGACAGGAATCGGAGCTGTTTCTTCCCCAGTCAAACGTACGTACTCGGTATGCAGGCCACCTGCATAGCCATCTATCTGTATTCTCTCATCTCTTTTGGGTGTCTGAGCTACCACGTCCCCCCATTCATCCGTCGTGAAACCACGTCGCTTGAGTTGTATCTTGGGAACAGAGATAATGCCGTGTCTCTTTGACGTGCGCCTCTCCTTCTCAATCCACCAGTCAAAGGCAGTCTTTGACTTGATGTCAAACACAGCAATCGGCTGCCAAACAGCCATCTGCTTCCGCGTCTTTGGATTGTCCCTCAGATGTCTTCTGAAGATGACCAGATCCGCTCTTCCTTCTCCAAGGTTAGTTCTCAGGGGTAACTCAGCGACCACAAGGAAGTCTTCACCTGCTCGAGCGAACTTGTCGCCCTCGAGAATGACCGAACGGGCATCATATGGCTGAGGTAGGCCCATGGTCAAGATTCGATGAAGTCTAATCCCGTACCATCTCGCTCTCTTGGCCGCTTCTGCCTGCAACCAGTGTGCATCTCTGTCGCGCAGTATCTCCCTGTCACAGAGGTTTCTCAGGTATTCGCCCCACTGCTCTCCGTTCTCCTCCTCATCAGCATCCTTCAATCTGATTGACTCATCAAGGAACAGTGAGACCCCCAGAGGTTCGTAGCCCTCACCAATCTGCTCGGTGACCGTGCGTGGACGCCCGTTCTTGGTTCCGTAGAGGGCCTCAATCTCTCTCACTATCTCTCGCAGGACTTTGTCTGCATCAGGCAGCTCATCCTGCTCCTGTTTCTTTCTCCTGCGTTTGAATCCCCATCGTCCGCTCTCTCCTGAAGTGTAGAGATACTCAAGGAAAGGCGAGAGGCGATAGATGAGGAGGTTGATGTATCTTCGCGCCTCATTCATGGGAACATCGTTCAGGAAGCACTTCCTGCACAGCTCGAACACATGAGACCGTATCATGTCGACAAAGTCCATCTCGGGCAGGGTCGCATGGGCCACCTGCACCTGAGGGTAGGTTTCATCACCTTCGTAACCATATATAATGGACTTTCCCTCTCTTCCCAGAATCTTTGGCATTGGGAGCTGAAAGTGGGTCACTGCAAAATTGCGCATCTCGGCTCCCGCCATGTTGAACAGGCGGTTCAAGCGCCCGATCTTTCCCTTTCGTTCGTTCTGTACTCGTCTGTGTTCCTTATTTCCATACCTGGCAGTGGTTTCCCAGATCATCTTCAGAAAGTTGGCACGCATATGCTTCTCTTTGCTCGTTATCTTTGAGAAGTTGCGGTCTCCATTCTGCTTGCTCTTCTCCCACTCATCTTGTGCTTCGACAAATAGATTCTGCGTCTTCTCATAGATATCCTGAAGATTTGCAGTGGCTCGGTCTCTCAGCAGATCCCTCAGTGCGGAGAGGCCTATGAGGTACGCTCTGGCCAAGGTTCTTGC
>JAEORG010000144.1 GCA_016841005.1 Candidatus Thorarchaeota archaeon
CTAAGAAAAAAGTCTGTTCAGTTCTTGCATTTGCTTCTTTTCTTACTGTATTCTATCACAGATTAGGTATTCGAATCCCGCCCAGGGCTCCATTACTTCTCGAACCGTGTTCGATACAACACTACTGGTATCAATGCAAAAACAATCACAAAACCAGCTCCCAAAAGAATCCATTTCAAAGAAGTGATAGCACTAGCAATGACAATTACAAATTCAGAGAGAAGGGGGTATGAAGCAATCTGTGTCAAGACTAGTATGTTCTCAACATAGTCCATGATTCCTCCAAACAAGGGGAAGAGAACTAGAAGCTTCGCTCTCATATTGTCCGGATATGAATTTCTGAGTTCAATATTGATACCAAATGCAAGAGCAAACATGTATGTAAGTGGAAATAGAAAATCAAGCATATGAGCTTGTGCCCAGGCATACAAGCCTTCTTGCCCTAGCGCGTCGAACACATCTGTGATTTCGTCAATCGAATATGAAAAGCGAGTGTCAGGCATTGTAACATCAGCGTAGACATCATAGACCAAGGTTTGGGTCAGCATCGACATGACCATAACAACAATGAAACTCGAGATTATCATAAGAATGAGGTTTCGAAGAGAGGATCTTTTCTGAATAGATTCGAGTACTCGCACTAAAACCACCTCAAGTCACTCTAAGCCAAGCGGTGATTCTTTTGATTTCCCTAAGAGATAGGAGATTACGATGCCCGCAATTAATGAATCAACAAACAGTTCAATCCCATGAACAATTCTCAAGAAGACTGGAAATTGATCGGATATGACAAAGACAGCCAGCGCACCTGCAATATAAAGAAGTGATACGAGTACCATTCCTAGTGACTTCTTGTCCAGATTCACTGATATAACAATCGGGAGAACACTAAGGACATAGATGAATCCTCGAATAGTCTGGAGCAGAATTACAACCTCTATTGAAGGGAGATTCAAGTCATAGCCAACACTCCCATCAGTATAATACGGAAGTACCAAGGGTGCAATTATGCTTCCGATTGTATAGTAAATGACTAACCAGAGCATAGATGCAATGATGAACCGTGCAGCAAACTGTGTGGAAGTCCATCCTGTGAAGTATTCTTTTCTGAGTTGATCAAAGCTTGTAATCGCTCCCTTTGGACTGAACAGAACGGCTGCTACTAGTGCAATGGGTAATGTAAGAACCAGTCCAAAGACCACAGCACCGAATGCCAACTCGGGTTGCGCCTCAAATTGAGTCGTGAAAAAGATGCCCTCTAAAACTGGATTAAGCATCTGGATGACATAGACAGCAATCCATGTGATCAATATCCTAGCTTTTCGTCCCAAAGAGATGTTTGTATTCATGTAGTACAAAACGATGCCATAGAGAATAGCTGTAATTACTGTTCCAATCGCAAAACCAAGGGAAACGTATCCCTGAATTGGAATGAGTAATCCGAACACAGTGTAGATTACAACGAAAATTGAAATCCGCATTAGTGTGTCTTTTGACAACTCAATTGAGTTCATGATTGTTAAGAGTGAAATGAATCCTAAATAAGGGATGTGATGTGTCGATTGCCTCTTTTGTTCCAAGCCTATAGAAATCCTTATCATGGATTTCAAAACTGACTGAAATCAACCCTCAAGAGATGAACTTCTACAATGCGGAGGTTGCCAAGCCAGGTTAAAGGCGCTAGGTTGAGGGCCTAGTCTCGTAGGAGTTCGCGAGTTCAAATCTCGCCCTCCGCACCAGTTCCTAATTTTGAATTTACTTATTAGTTGGTGAATCACCAATAGATGGGCTTAGTTTGATGGAGAGTATCCTTATTGCGAAAGTGGAAATCTATAGTGACGTTAGTATCTGTTGTGCTAATCTTGGTTCTACCAGTTACAACTCTCAAGTTCGATAATGGATCAGTCATATCAACTGATGTGGTCGATTCTCCTGTAGCAAAAGCAGGAGTGACCAATGGTCAAACGTATCTTAATGAAACATATGACTCAATCGATAATTCCCAAGGAGGAGAAGCAGTCATAGAGCTGGATGATGGAGGATTTATGATTGGAGCTACAATAAACTTTGACTTTGGGCTTGTTAGACTAGACCCGAATGGTAACTATCTCTGGAATAAGACCTATGATGATACAAAAACAAACAGTTTGGAATATCTCATCAAATGTAGTGATGGTGGTTTTGCTCTGCTGGGAAGAACATACAACTGGCCTGTGCCGGGTACGTACAACGATATGTGGCTCATCCGTACTAACAGCTCTGGCCACATGTTGTGGAATGCAACCTATGGAGGACCGTGGAATGACGATTCAGCAGGCATTATTGAGCTAGCGGACGGATTTATGATAGCTGGAACCTACCATGTCACTAATGATCCAAATATGGATTTCTGGCTGATACGTACAAATGAAACAGGGAGTGTCGAGTGGAGTAAGACTTACGGAAATTTGGACACTCAAATATGTGAAGAGTTCATACAGACCTCTGATAATGGCTATGCCTTGTGTGGTAGAGATGGATCAAACATATTGCTTGTCAAGACAGATTCTCAAGGAAACCATGCATGGAATAAGACTTGGGGCGGTGTCGAAACTGATTATGCCTATGGTATAATTGAATGTGAACTGGGCGGGTTTGCCATTGCTGGAAAATATGACAATAGTATGTTGCTCCTACGAACAGACTCAAATGGGAATCATCTTTGGAATGCAACCTTTCTTAGAACAGGTTTTGTGAGTGATGCATACTCCTTGGTCGAAACTGTGGACCATGGATTCACACTTCTTGGAACATGCCATCCTGATACCCCAGAATTTATTCTAACGAATTATCATACACTCTCGATGCAGGAGGGATCTGGCACAGTATGGCTACTTCAGACGGACTCAACGGGAGATATTGTTTGGGACCACTACCTTGGTCATAATGGCGATAGTTCAAGATTTCTGACCACTGTCGAAGATGGAGGATACATAATCACGGGAGTCACAGAAGGTCATATTTTCCTGTGGATCATTCCAGAATTGGACTGGATTCAAACTCCATCTGACCAAGTCATTGCTTTAGATTCTCAATTTACCTATCAACTTGAAGCCACTTCTGTTGCTGCTCCGCTCATCTGGGAAGTCAACAATAGTAGCTTTCTCATTGACGAGAATGGATTACTCAGTAACGCAACACACCTTGAAGTAGGAACCTATGGTCTGAGCATCACAGTGACTGACGCGGTGGGCAACACTCTCACAGCAGTCATATCAGTTGCAGTTGGCTTAGAGTCAACAACCATTCCCACCACACCAACTACAACCGGAGGGAATCAAACACTTCTCATTCTTGCTGTTGCAGGAATTGGCGGAGGCGTTGTAATAATCCTTCTTGTTGTTCTAGTTAAGAAGAGGGGCGGCTAGGTCCATCCTCTTCTTTACCATCCTTCAAATCTCGCCCTCCGCACCACTTCTTCTTGAAGTTACAGATGGTCAGCCAGAAATTGATATGCTCTCTTCCTAGCCTCAACAGGAAAAGTGTGTCCACCATCATGTTCGAAAACCTCGAGATTCTCCTTGGTATTAGTAGGGAGATGGACTGAATCTCGTGTATCATGTGTCAGAAGAAACGGTGTTGGTGGAATCATGTTCAGAAAGAAATCAAAGTCTTGCTTATCTGACCGAAAATTAGGAATCACAGCCTCCGCTGTTTCCATCCTGCCGCTCTTCTCAAAGGCATCATAGGACACAAATCCACATGACACAGCACCCACCTTGATTCGACTGTCAAAAGCCGTCAAAATTGAGGCCATCTCTCCACCCAATGAATGTCCAATGACTCCTATTTTCTCTGACTCGACTTGATCGAGTGAGGTTAGAACAGACAGTGCAACATAGATGTCATGAAGATGTTTTGCTAGTAGGCAGGACCCGTAAAGTAAGTACTTTGAACTCAACATCTCCTCATATCCCCTGATGAAGCCAGGTTCGTTATAATAGTCATTTATCTCTCTATATTCTTCAAAACCTATGAAGTCCGGAGACAGTACTACGTAACCCTGTTCACAGAGATGTTTTGCGTATGCAAATTGAATGTGGCTTTTGGGTGTGATATGATGAGGATCAGGAGGGACTGCCTCTAGCTTTGTATACTCAGGATTCCGAACAAGTCCAATTGTTTCTGATTTTCCTACTTTGTATTCATCATTATGCTCATGGAGTGCCAGAATACCCGGGGTCTTTGTTATCAGATTCTTTGGTATGAGAAGATATGAAAAGACACGGAGATTCGGTTCCACATTGTACATGATTTTGTGAAGATCAAATGATTGAAAATCCCAGACATCTACATATTTGATTTC
>JAEORG010000145.1 GCA_016841005.1 Candidatus Thorarchaeota archaeon
AGAAGGATGGCTGAATTCTTGTGCTGTTGATCATGAGGTTCCCAAAGCCAGATAAACAGAGTCTTGTTATCCGTAGTTTCCAGTAAATGATGCGGCGCTTCAAACTTGGACCTGAGTTCAACAACATCAATTGTCATATCTTTTCGGTCTTTCAATGAGTTAACTGTCTTATGAATTGCTCGACATCGATCCCATAGACCGATTCAGGTCCTATATTTGAGTTTCAAGAGCAATTATTTCTAGATAAAAACTGCTTGAGAATTACTCGTTCTATACAATGAAAAGAAGAATCGAATTCTAGTGAAACTATCAAATAAATCCATTTTGCACCCAACAAAGAAAATTTTGTGCATAAGCTTGTTTTCACTTGGTTTTTAACAAATACTAGTTTGCTTTGGTTTTACTCATTCGTGGAGGAATTGAGTCTGAAGCAGAGATGCATCTTGCTTTTTTCCAAGGAGGAAATAAGTTTGAAGGATATAAGACTGAATCGACGAAGGCTATTCGTTAAATTTCTTAGCGTTCTTGTTCTGACGATGATAATAATATCATCAATGATCATTGTATTTCCGAATATACCATTATCTAATCCAAAGCCTCTTCGAGAGAATAATAGAAATGAGGAACCTCAAAAACAGCAGCCTGAAGCACAACCCATCTTGGCAGAAGTTGGAACTTGGGAACACATTAACGCAAGCGCCCCAGAGGGAACCTCTGCTAGAGCTTCAATCCTTACATCAGATAACACAAGCATAACGATTGTTGCAGATTTCTATGGTTTTTGGAGAAAGGAAGAAAATGATACAGTCACTAACTCAAAGTACGATACACTAAACATGCCAGGAGCTAGCAACATTAACTCAATAGGCAAGCCAGCTGTTCCTATGCTCATCGAATATGTTGAGATTCCACATGATATCAATGTAAGTCTAGTAGCGATTTCAGGCTCGTATGTCGGCTTCACAGGATACAATGTCACGCCTGCACAACCGCTTGCGGTTCCCACCTATAATATGTCGATACCTCAACAACCATTTATTGTAGACGATATTTACGAAACAGATGCGTTCTTTCCAACAGTAAATGCTAGCATAGTCGGAGAAAGTAGCACAGAAGAAATAGTGATGAGAGGAAGAAGACTACTAGAAATCTCATTCTATCCAGTACAATTCAATCCACGATCCCATGACTTGATAGCATATTCTCAGATTATAATAATGATAAGCTACTCTCAAGTAGCTGAAATTGAACCTGTGAGGGAAGCTTTGCGCTCAAGAGCCTTTGAAGTGATATTCAGCTCATTTATACTGAACTTCATTCCTGTTGAAATCCTTCCAGCGATAGGTCATGGAATAGGAGAAATTGATTTTACATTATCCCCAACTGAGGCTGATGCTGAGTATCTAATCATTACGGTTGATGAGTTCGTCACACAAGCACGTCGGCTTGCCAATTGGAAAACAAGAACAGGACTCCTCACAGAAGTCGTTACAACTTCAGAAATTGATGCATTATCTTCGAATCCTGTTGAACAAGACATCAAAGACTACATCTCTGATGCCTATGATACTTGGAATCCCGGACTAGTCTATGTTTTATTGTTCGGTGACTGTCCCCTCACGGTTCTCAACGGACCAGATAGACCAGGCATACCAACACTGTATGAAGGCATGATTCATCCTGCGACCGATCCCAATGGTAGGAAATATCATACAGATGATGCGCATATAGGTACTGATCTTTATTATTTCACGGTTGACGGTGACTACTACATTCCAGACATCCTTTATGGAAGAATTTCAGTGGAAGATGAAAACGAAGCAACATATATCGTTGACAAAATCTTGGATTATGAGAGAAATCCAACAGATGATGCGGATTTCTATAATAGCATTCTTGCTTCTGCATACTTCGAAGATAATAGACCAGATTTGGGTTGGGAAGATTCAGAATACCCCTATGTTACCACATCTGAGGAAATCCGTCGCTATTTGGAAGGTCTTGAATGCCCATACGATGTCCACTTCAATTATTCAACCAACACAACAGCTAGTACTCCGCCTCTATTCTTGGCGGATGGAACGGATATTCTAAGTGATCCCGATTTGATGAATTATAATTGGATTGCGATTGATGAGGACCCTGCCACCCCAGGAGAACAGAATCTACTAAGTAGAGATGCGATGTTGAGGAATTTTAGGGATGGGAGATTCTTGATGTGGCATTATGACCATGGTGATTCGATAAATTTCAAGAGACTCTATTATGACATAATTAGCGGATCTTTCGATACGCGTGAAGGATTGATTGCACCGCGGTTGTATGACGATGGTACAAGTGGCGGCAATGATTATTTCCTTCTGAGTAAAAATCAGCCTTATTGTAATTCCTATAAACTTCCACTGTTCCTAAGCCTCGACTGCATGACGGGGTGGTTCGATGGTGAAACAGATCAGTTACTTCTTAGTGGGGAATCAAGGTCCGCATATACAAACCTCGGTGAATCTTTTGCTGAAAGGATGATTAGACTGGAAGAGGGAGGTGCAGTTGCAGTCATAGCTCCGACACGTTTGAGTTACAATTTGCCCGCAGCACATCTCTTGAGAGGAATAATTGATTCATTCTGGCCAGGACTTATTGACCCAAATCATGAAGCAAGTTTTGATTTCGGTTCAGCGCTATATAATGGGAAAAACAATCTTTTGTCTCATTATGGAATTGAAACATATTATGCCCGAACCGCAATCGAGATGTACCACCTCTTTGGAGATCCTACGACTCAACTTTGGACGCATTATCCGTGCACACTTAGCGTTTCATTTGACATTTCTGCTCCGGGACAGCAGGAATTTGTAGTTGAAGTCAAAAGAGGAGAAAATCCTGCTTTTATGGCGAAGGTTTGTTTGCAGCAAGGAGATAATCTGTATGACTGGGGATATACTGACGAAAATGGTATTGTCACATTTGAAATCAACCCAAATTTGGGTCTAATGAATATCACAGTTACAGCACACAATTGCAGTCCATACTATACGACAGTATATGTCGGAATGATTATTCTTGTAATAATCATCACTGGTGCAATGGGTTTAGTATTATTGGGGGTTGTAGTCATAATTAGAAAGAAAAAGTAACGGCAAGTTCACAATTAATCCAATCCGTCTCAAATCGAGTATTTGGGTAATTAGATTTTTATAGAATGTGCACCACATATTTCTACTAATTCGCAATACTAGGAGGAGATTGTGAAGAATGTGGCATATCACTATGGCATATCACTATAAACAGATAATCAATCTAATCATTAGAAAAGAGCAAGAAGGAGTTCTTACTCTAATTAACACATTTCCCAACATGGAAGAAGTTATCTCCAATGCACCAGCGAACCAAGGAATTAAAGACAATTTTGGGCTCTTGTCAATACATAATTGGTGGGCGTTGACCTTTCGTACAGCCAATGGTATTGGAGCCATGCTTTTCATTAGATTATTAAAAACCCCCAATTGGCGGACCATGGGGACACTGGCTCTGCGCACATGGATCAAGAATGCTGTAAATTGGAGTACGGTACCTGCTCAAGCAACTTGTGTGAACACACAAACGTGTGCGGGCGATGGGCTGGGACCATGGGTACCGGAAGACACCTAATAGATTCGAGTAGAACTTGTCTGCCCATGTATATTATCGAATCAACCGCTATTGAATCAAGTTCTAGTGCGTATGATTACGCAGGAGTCTGTTTCATCAGACTCTCTTTAGGAGTCTTTCATAGAATGGACTGAGAAACTGAGTATTTGGATTCTGGGCAATAGGTTGAAGTTCGCGAAGAATCTGTCTGAGACTGGAATCATCATTTTGACTCATCGCCATCTCCGCCTTAAGCAATAAAACCTGCCCTAGGATTCCAGGTAGATCTTCTGAAATAGCCTTCTCCTCCAGCAAAGCAAGTGATGGAGATACATTAGTTGATATATCAGAAGAGAGCAGTTCCATCTGCGCCAGATGATGAAGAAAAATCACCACGATGTATTCATCCGTGGATCTCTCCCAGTAAATCTTCAATGCTTCTTCAATACTGCTTATAG
>JAEORG010000146.1 GCA_016841005.1 Candidatus Thorarchaeota archaeon
ACATTACTCCACTCAAAGCGCTCAATAGAGATGTCTTCAAGCGTATTGAAGATTTATGCCAGCATCTAGACATATCTGTGTCAGTACGTCATGGTGATACGACTCCTTATGGACGACGAAAACAGGCACTGAAGCCTCCCAATCTTTTAATCACAACTCCGGAATCGTTTCAAGCCATTCTGCCTGGAAAAAGAATGCGAGAACACCTAAAGACAGTGTTCGCAGTGGTTGTCGATGAGATACATGAGCTTGCAGATAGTAAGAGGGGTACTCAACTCTCGATGGGTTTGGAGAGACTCAACCAAATTGTTAGAATTCCGCCAATCAGAATTGGTCTATCTGCAACGGTAGGAAATCCAAGAGAAGTTGCAGCTTTGCTAGGAGGAACGGGAAGATCAGTCAGAGAATTCTGGGCAGGGTATTCAGATAGAAATATAGAGATGAGCGTGCAAGTCCCAGTTCCTACTGATGAACACTATAAACTTGCAAAATCACTCTCGTATCCACCTCATTCAGTTGCAAGACTTCTGGAGATAGTAAATCTAATTGATTCTCATCAGTCAACACTTGTCTTTACCAATACTAGGTCATTTGCAGAAGTATTGGGTTCAAAAATGAGAGCCCTGAAACCATCATACGAGTTTGATGTACATCATGGTTCGCTTGCGAAGGATATACGACTAGATGCAGAAAATAGACTGAAACAGGGTAAGTCAAAAGCCATCATTGCTACCTCTAGCTTAGAATTGGGAATAGACATTGGTCAGGCAGATCTCGTTGTCCAATATTCATCACCCCGAGAAGTTTCACGTGCCCTGCAGCGTGTTGGACGCTCTGGACATTCTATTGGAAGAGTACCTAAGGGAATCATCATCTCGACGGTCAATCTTGATGATATCACCGAATCGGGTGTTATCCTAAGGAGGGCGTGTGCCAACCAAGTGGAGAATGCAAAAATCCCTCACAAGTCTTGGGACGTTCTTTGTCAACAGATCAATGGGATTCTTCTTGATAGGACTGAGATTTCTTTCTCAGATTTGCTGGAACTAATTCAATCATCGTATCCTTATAGAGAGTGCACTCTTGGGGAACTTAAGAAATTACTTGAGTTCATGATTGATAGAAGAATGATTGTTCAAGATGGAAATAAAATTCAGAGATTTGGAAAAACAAGGACAAGCTACTATGACCACCTCAGCACAATTCCCGATGTCAGCCAAGTGAGAGCTGTTGATATGGCAACCAGGTCAAGTATTGGAGTTTTAGATGAAGACTTTGTGTCTCAGAATGTTGAATCAGGGTCGGTCTTTGTCATTCGTGGTAGACCTTGGAATGTGGTTTCTATTGATGAGGAATCCGGAGAAGTGCTGTGCGCTCCAGCAACGGGAACTGAGAGCGAAGCGCCAAGATGGATTGGCGAGATGATTCCAGTACCGTATGATGTTGCTAATGAAGTAGCAGAAGTATGGAACCGTGTAGTTTCAGACAATTCTAGTACACCATTATGGTTAGAGGAAGACTACGGGCTTTCTTTGAAGGCTCAAGAACATATCGTGAAAGTTGTGAAGGAAGCATATGAGATACTTGAAGCGTTGCCCTCTGATGAATTACTAGTCATTGAAAGCTTTGATGGGGGTGCTGTGATTCATTGTCCACTAGGTACAAAGGCAAATGAGACTCTTGGAATCGTCGTTGCTGCGCTCCTCACAACAAGATTAGGTTTGACTATTGGTGTAGAGCGAGACCCTTACCGGATTCTATTGACATCTACTGATAAAATCAGACCTCAGCAGATTGTGGATGCACTCAAGGAGTATACGGGAGAACAGGTCTCTGAGATCCTTAGATTGGCATTGAAGCACACACAGACTTTTGCTTCAAGGTTTATTCATGTTGGAAAGAGGATGGATATAATCAAACGTGATTCAAAGATTAGAGAGATACCAGTGAAACGGTTGATTAAATCATTTGAAACGACTCCTGTATACGAAGAGGCAATACGCGAAGTTCTCAATGAGAAGCTTGACGAACCACGAGTAATTCGCCTCTTCGAAGATGTATCATCAGGAAAGGTCGCTATACACGTTATAGAAACCATGACTCCCTCTCCCCTCGCGCGATTGATAGTAGAAGACAAGACTCGTTTTGAAGTAATGGGCGAAATAACAGATGAGAATGAAGTACTTCGAATGATGGAAGAACGTCTCCTCTCAAAGAAGTTCAGACTAGTCTGTATGGGAAAGGGTGATTGGAATTCTGTAAGGACTGTTTCAACATTAGACGATGAGGTGTGCTGTCCAGTCTGTGGGTCAAAAATGATTGCAGCCGTCAGACCATCGGATACAGACCTAGTAAAAGTAGTCAAGAAAAGGGTACAGGGTAAATCCTTGAGTAAAGAAGAGGAGAAAGTCTTCAAGGCTGGAGGTCTTGTTGCAAATCTTGTTTCACAGTACGGAAGACATGCCCTTTTTGTGCTTGCAGGACGAGGAATTGGACCTAGAACTGCATCAAGATTGCTACGTCCGGGCATGACCGATAGACTTACGGCTTTGCGTGCAATTGCTGCTGCTGAGAAAGAGTATGAAAGAACGAAACCCTTCTGGCAATGATAGTCAAAAACCAATGGTAGTATTTGCAGGAAGAAGTAATGTTGGGAAAAGCAGTACAATTCGAGCTCTTACTGGAAAAAAGATACGTGTTGGCAAACATCCGGGAAGTACCAGATGGGAACTGACTCTTGACATGGGTCCGGTAGATTTTGTAGATATTCCTGGATTTGGGTATATGGTCAAATCAAGTAAAGAGTCCATTGAAGAAATGAAGACGCAGATTGTAAAATGGTTGGAGGACTGGAGTGACTATATGGTACTTGCAGTTCTCATCATTGATATCTCACTCTTCGGAGAACTTGTTGAGAGATGGAGTGGACGGGGAGAAATTCCTATTGATGTTGAATTCTATAGTTTCCTCTCTGAGATCGCTCCCAATGTGATTGTGGTTGCAAATAAAGTAGACAAATTGAAGAAAAAATCTATTCCAAAAGAACTTGATTATCTTCATCAACAGCTTCTTGATGCAATTCCGAACAAAGCTCCTAATGTTGTGACGACATCAGCTCTGAAGAAGACTGGTATAGATGATTTGAGAGACCTCATCGAGACACTGTTACTCAAGCAGGGGATTAGTGCCCCTACATGGTGATTCTATCTCAATTTCTTGAAAAGGTATACAACTAGACCTAATACAAGAATCACAGAAGATATGATAGCCATTGGTAGTATTGCGTCAGGACTCTCTACAAATCCTTCAGACAGCCAGCTCAGCATGTTCATGAATAATCGTGCATTATCAGCCTGATAGAACCACTGTGATTCGGAATTAGGAATATCTATCATTCGTCCTGAAAACATCAAGGCTGAACCAGCAATGATGATCTTACTACCATCATATTCGAATGCGGATAACCATGATGGGAATGTACCGTTGTTTGCAGAATATGATAGAGGCTGCTCTGCGAAAGCATCAGCTGTCATATTTGGATATGTAAGGTTTCCAAAGGTGTTCGGACCTCTTCTGTATTGTGCGAAAGTGGTATCAAAACTATTAGCAACCAATGTTGAAGCATCTTGAGGTTTGAGCGTTGCAGTCATTGTGAGAAGTGTGTTGATGTCACTGAAGATAGGATGTGTTGTGTCCCATGTTGTTGCGTCCAACTGAATGATTGACGGGTATGATTCATTCAACGCATGTACATAGTCGAACATCGTGTCACCTCTGAGGTCGCCTGACGACGTCAAGTTGAGACTGAATCTGACACCTGTAATGTTGAGATCATCAAGGATGTTATTGATACCTTCATTCTCTCCTATATCGTTGAAGGATGGTTCAGACCAGTATGTAGAATTCTGGTCGATATTGGGATCCCCAAGAAAGAGGAGAGAACTGCCATTGTTTAACATAGCATCAATAGCCAGTGTTTCATTGTGTTGGAATCGTACATTCCGGTCTGGTTCAGCGATTATTAGAATATCAACATCATTCAATATTGATTCATTCAAAGGATCTTCGTTGACTCGGACGATATATCGAGTTGATTCATTGACCATATCGAGCATCAATTTGAAGCCAGTGTCTTTGTCGTCTGCAGCAAATTGCGGACTGTGGCTCGCTTCATACATAACAACAACTTGGTCAAGTTCATTTATCTGAGCGCTGACAGTGACTGGAACACTTGAGAATACAATCAAGAAGGCCATTGTGATGACGATTAGTTTTGTTAGTCCGCTATTATACGACATAGACTCAACTCGACTTATTTGCTCAGACAGCGTGCCACAACTTTGGCAGAGTTTTAAATGTATCCTCAGAGGAGAAATAGTACTAGTGTGTTTTAGTCGGTCCTTCTCCATTCTACGTACAAGTTTCGCCTATCTTGGTCAGTAGCCTCAAAATCTTGAAACTTTTGTCTTATTTCTGCAATTCTTTGTGCAAGCATATGATAGCACATATTTGATTCTCTTGAGATGACTACATCTTGGTAGAAACTTCTGCATGTGCAATAAATTTGAGGAATGACTCGATACTCCCTTCTCTGACCACGGACAATCCATGTTATAATCTCGCTAGGATGGAAATGATATTTGATTACTTTCTTCTTCTCTACAGCCTTGAGAGCCCTAACGAATCGCTTTCCATACTTCTCTGTGAAATGCTCAATATCACTCTGAGTGAGATCCTTTTTCTCTAACATTTTAATTTCATGAGGCGGAATGCTCATCTTGCTCATCATAGTAGTCATACGGGCACGTTAAAATCATGTGTATTGCTTAAACAGAGCAAGATGGACAATATTTTCACTGATAGAAGTCTAATACTAAGTTCAGATGACTTGACTGCACTTGTCATTGCAGACCTACACTTAGGGTATGAAACAGATATCCTAGAGAAAAAGGGAGTTGATTTCCCTTCTCAAAGGCAATCTATGCTTGACCGTATTGAAAGATTAGTTGAGAAATTCAATGTCAGTGAAATCTATCTAATTGGAGACATCAAACATTCAATTCCGGTAGATAGAATGGTGAATTGGAGAGAGATTCCTGAGTTCATGGAAACACTCTCAAATTACGCGAAAATCACAGTGATTCCAGGAAACCACGATGGGGAGATTGAGGCACTATTTCCAAGAAATGTGAATATTGCTAGTGTACATGGGATCACTTTGCAGATGGAAACCTATAGAATTGGTCTTCTCCATGGCCATGCATGGCCATCATCTGAAGTGCTGGATTGTGAGATTCTTGTAATCGGGCACAATCATCCGACTGTGCGACGCTTGAAAGATGTATCAGCTCCTGAAATTGGCAGGCCTGATAGGGTAAGAGGCTCTATTGTAGTTCCTGTAGTACTTACAATGCAGCTTAACAAGAATTGTGTGAGGAAAAGCCAAGGACATTTAGAACTAGATGATAACAAGTGTTCATTGGTGGTCTTACCAAGTTTTAATGAATTGCTGACTGGTGTATACGTCAACCGCCCGAAAGCTAGACTCCAAGGACCTCTATTCGAAAATAATTGTGCTAAGCTGATAGATTCTGAAGTATACAGTACAGAAGGTATCTATCTTGGGTCAGTAGAGAGTCTTCAGGGTAGGTATGACTCTCTCAGTTTACAACGAAACGATTAAATCGCTCCTACAGTGGTTTCAACGTCACATGGGTCGGTGGTCTAGCTTGGTATGATTCGTGGTTCGGATCCACGGGATCGCGCGTTCAAATCGCGTCCGGCCCACCATATCCACTTTTTCTACCTAAGTGAATGAAGTATTATTGCAGCAGTTCCAGCAGGACCTATATCCACCTTGGCATCGAGGCTTACACACTCGCCAAGATCCATCTCTTTTCTTGAAAATGAACTTGTGCCTCCCGACAAAGCAATAATCATCTTCTCACCAGATTTTGCACGACTCTTGACTTCATCGAAATTGATGCGTTCTTTCGTAAGAAAAGGCGATACTATCATGAGTGGTTTATTAATCTCGAATAATTCCATTGCATCTTTCAAATCTGGTAACACTGTAAAGTTTCGTTTCATTTTGAGTGCTAACCGATTGGCATCAGGCACTCCAGATTGAGCAGCAGAGCCCTCTGCTCGGGTGACTACGAAGTTGTAGAAGCCTAATCCATAAACAACTTGGGCAGTTTCTACCAGTCTGGAAACTGAATGTACGTTGTGTAGCACAACAAACACATTCTTTGTATCATCACTCAATTCGGCTCTTTACCTCCTCTGCAATTAGTAGTGATATAATGGGTGGAACACTCTCGCCTACTTGATTGTATTGGCTATCGGTGTGACCAGTGAAAATAAAATCATCGGGATATGACATCAGTCGCGCATGCTCTCGCACTGTCAGTAAGCGATTTTCGTATGGATGAATATAACGTGATAGTCCTATGATTGATGTGGAAACCCTATCAGGATAAAGACGGACCCAATTCGGTAATGCTTTCTTTTTTCTCGCTCTGAAATGTCTTGCTCCACGGCCCCATCCAGTCCTTCGGATTTGCTTCTGTTTTTCATCGCTGACGATAGTGATTGAATGATTGGGAACTGAGTCATAATGCTGAAAGAGTGCATCTTGACCTAGGGGTGGGAGATCACCAATAGCCTCCATTACTGTTGGTGGCCGTCTTAGTGGCAAATCAAGTTTGAAGTTACTGATGAAAAGACGCACCCGTTTTGATGGATTTCCATGTCGATGTGAACGAATGATGTTGAAGTATACCTCATCAAGTCCCACTCTGTTGAATTCCTTCTGTACGATACCTTTTCCTCCTTCCTTCAGAAGTGCTGCAACATTTTCGATAACAAAAGCACGGGGTGTAAGGTCGCCAATCAACCGAATAGTATCTAGAAGCAGTCGAGCTGTCCCTGTGCCATAAATGCGCTCTGCAGCTGGGCTATCACTAGTGGGATTGGCTAAGCTAAATTCTTCACACGGTGGGGATGCAATTATGATGTCAGGTGGTCCACCCATTATATCAAGAATCTCATTTGAATGAAATGTAGCTATATTTCTCTGAATTGCAGTAGCATTTGGATAGTTCATGGAGTATGTCTTGAGAGATGCAGAATCAATATCAACTGCAAGATGCATTTCTCTTGCAGCTGAAAAGAATCCGTGAGCGAATCCTCCAGCACCACAGAACAAATCCAGCACTCTAGACATTGTTTATTCATCACACGTCAAGTCTGGTATGGTAATCATACTTGGACTTTATGAAGGGTCTGTTTGGACCTACAGAAATTCAAAGGAATTCGCCTTCTGTCGAAGGAAGACTTCAAAAGCCACGAGCTTTACGAACCTCTCACACCTTAAACCGAGTGTGAGAAAATGGGTGTCGGATCTGGTCATGGGAAGAGCATCCTGTTTGGAGAGCATTTTGTAGTATACGGATTGCCTGCACTGGCAGCAGGAATAGATGCAGTAACGTCTGCAAAGGTCACAAGAAGAGAATCGCCTGGATGGACATTGGATGATCAGAGACCTGAAGTTGCTGGTTACAAGGATAAGAAAATGGATGAACAGAAGACATCAATCAACAATGTCTTAAAACATCTTGATGTTGATGTGTCAGAGAAAGGAATCCATATCGAACTCGGAGGGGACTTGATTTGCGCCTCAGGGTTTGGTGCAAGTGCTGCAAGCTGTGTTTCATTGGCGCAAGCACTTAATGATGAATTTAATCTGGGTCTGGATAAAGCAAAGATAAATGAAGCCGCCTATGAGGGAGAGAAGGGGTATCATGGCACTCCATCTGGAATAGACAACACAGCTTCAACCTATGGCGGATTAGTATGGTATGTTAGAGATTTAGACGGAGGACCTCCCACATTCAAACCAATTACCTTAGGAAAATCAATCAACTTCATTATTGCTTCAACTGGGATTACCGCGAGTACAACAGAGGTTGTAGGAGATGTTAGAACTAAGAAAGAAGCAGACCCTGATTGGTTCGATGCTATAGCAAAAGAGTATGAAACCCTTGTTAATGAAGCACTTTCAGCATTAAGAGAAGGAGATGCGACTAGAGTGGGCGAACTCATGAATAGAAACCACGAGTTACTTCAAGAACTCACAGTTTCTTGCAAAGAACTTGATAATTTAGTATCAATAGCAAGAAATAATGGTGCTCTTGGTGCAAAGATGACAGGAACAGGAAGAGGCGGCAATATGATTGCAATAGCCTCGGACGAGGCATCGAGAGATAAGATAGCAACGGCGCTTGAAGAAGGTGGTGCAGCATTCGTGATTAAGACATCATTTGGGGCATAAATGGAGGTGTCAGAGTGATACTTGAGGATTATATTGGAATTCTAGAACAAAAGGGAAAACTCACTACAGTGAAGAAAGAAATCTCAACCAAGTATGAGATTGCTGGATTTCTGAAGACTGTTGAACCAAAACCTGTGCTGTTTGAAAATGTGAAAGAATCTGAATTTCGAGTAGCTGGAAATCTATTCTGCACCAAGGGACAGGTTGCGGATTATTTTGAGATTATGCCTGAAGAAATCATTCCCACTCTTGCAAATGCCATAGAAAATCGGAGTCCTCCCAAGGAGATTAAAGACGCACCTTGTCAAGAGGTTGTTGAGGACTCGGTTGATCTTAACAAAATACCAATCCTACTCCACAACAAGGTTGATGGAGGACCATACATCTCATCAGGTGTTGTAGTTGCAGCGGACCCAGACTTCGGTCAGAATCTAGACTTTCATCGTGCTATGCAGATTGAGAAAGACAAGATGGTTGCAAGAGTAGTCAAAGGTAGAGATTTTGCAAAATTCCTCGAAAAGAATGGTGAGGTTGATGTAGCATTTTGTATTGGTAATACTCCAGAAGTTCTTATTGCAGCAGCAACTTCCGTGGAAACTGGAATTAACGAACTAGAAATTGCGAATGCACTAAAGCCAATCAGAGTGACAAAAGCCAAGACAGTTGACTTAATGATTCCAGCAGATTCCGAATTTGTTTTAGAAGGTCGCATCTTCTTGGAAGAACGACATGCAGAAGGACCATTCATTGACCTTACTGAAACGGTTGATGTGATTCGACAAGAACCGATTTTCGAGGTCAAAAAGATTACTCATAGAAAAAGCGCAATTTGGCAAGGTCTGCTTCCAGGTCGTTCGGAGCATAAGGTATTGATGGGTATGCCCCGAGAACCTACCATATTCCGAAAGATCAAGGAGAGAGGAATTGACGTCCTTGATGTGAACATCACTCCTGGTGGAGCAAGCTGGCTACATGTTGCAGTCAAAGTTAGAAAGCGGAATGAGGACGATGGTTTGAAAGCTCTAGAAGCTGCTTTTGAAGGCCATAAGAGTGCAAAACATGTGTGGGTATATGATGAAGATATCGACATCTACAATGATGAAGAGAGAGAATGGGCATTTGCCACACGCTTTCAAGCTGATGAAGACATGTTAATCAAAGACAAGGAACCAGGAAGCAGTTTAGATCCAAGTGCTGAACCAGGTACAAAAATGACTACTAAGGTAGGTTTTGATTGTACGAAGGTATTGGACGCTGATACAAAGGGTAAGAGTTTTGATAAAGCTGAGTTTCCAGAAGTTGATCTAAGCAAGTTCATGGGGTGAGTAAAGTGGGACTTCATCTTACAGCAGAAGAAAAAGAGATGCTTGAAGGTAAACATGGAAAAGCTACGAAAAAAGCCATGGAAATTATCACTACTTTAGGCGAGATTTATGGAGCAGAACGCTTGATTCCGATTTCTAGTGTGCAAATAGCAGGTGTTTCTTATCACAATCTTGGTGAGGCTGGACTTGAATATCTCTCAGAAATGGCTGTCGATGGCAAAGTTCGAGTGTTGACCACGTTGAACCCTGCAGGAATGGACCTAGAAGAGTGGAAAAAGCACGGAATTAGTGAAGATTTTGCTTTAAATCAACAGAGAGTTGTAGATGCATTTGCAAAAATGGGTGTAGTGACTACTTGCACCTGTACCCCGTATCTGATAGGGAATCTACCACACTTTGGTGAACATATTGCGTGGGCCGAGTCTTCAGCAGTCTGTTTCTCAAACTCTGTGATTGGAGCCCTTACAAACCGAGAAGGTGGGCCGAGTGCCCTTGCCTCTGCACTCACTGGACGAACAGCAGAATACGGTTTTCATCTTCAAGAGAATAGACAGGCACAGGTCAAGTATGAAATTCGTGCTGAATTGAAGAATACGGATGATTTTGGTCTCTTGGGCCAAGTCATAGGAGAACGTACTAGAAAAGCAGTCCCATACATAACTGGAATACATCATGCATCCTCTGAGGAATTGAAATCATTTTGTGCGTCTGTCGCAACCTATGGTGGCGTTGCGTTGTTTCATATGGAAAATATCACACCTAACAGAACTGCAATTCCAGACAAGATTGAGATAGTGACTCAAGAGGACTTGGACCAGGCAAGAAAGGCCCTTGATGATGAGGATGCTGAAATTGATTTCATCAGTATTGGATGTCCACATGCAAGTATTGACGAGATTGCTAGGATTGCAGACCTCTTGGATGGAAAACAGGTCACGGAAGGTAAGACTGTCTGGATTACTACAGCAAAACCCACTAAGGAACTTGCTAAGATGATGGGTTATTATGACACAATCGAGAAAGCAGGCGCTTATTTGGTCAGTGATGCATGTTGCGCAGTCGCACCTCTGAAGGGGCGCTTCAAGGGACTTATGACAGATTCTGCAAAGGCTTGTTTCTATGCTAGAGGCAAGAATGAATTTCGAACAGAGATTCGGACTATTCGGCAGTGTATAGAGGAGGCTGTGTCATGAAAGGACGAAAAATCTTTGGCGGAAAAATTCAAGGAGAAGTCTTGTTCACAAACGATGACATCTCATTTTATGGAGGGTGTGATCCAGAAACTGGCGTCATTGTGGAAAAAGGGCATGAATTGGAAGGGCAATCGGTTTCAGGGAAGATATTGGTGTTCCCCACTGGGAAAGGATCAACTGTTGGCTCATATGTACTCTATGCATTGAGTAAAGCTGGAAAAGCACCTTTGGCAATTGTCAATAAAACTACAGATCCAATAGTCGCTGTAGGATGTATCATATCGGAAATACCTGCAGTAGATCAAATTGACATTGAGAAACTAAAGACAGGACAAAAAGTGGATATTGACGCCGAAAACGGCGTCATTTCAATCATTTAGTAACAGAATTACTAGAATCTCTGCAATTGTGGCTCAAAATCTTCAGGAGTGAAAGCGGCTTCTCCTTCTGGAGAGATATCACCTTTTTCCCTTAGAACTTGCCTTGCCAGCAGGAAATAAATCAGAGCAAGAGCTTTTCGGCCACGATTGTTGGAAGGAATTACCAGATCAACATTTGTGGTCACGTTGTCAGTGTCGCAGAGTCCAATTACTGGAACACCGATTCTTGCAGCTTCGGACAATGCTTGCTGGTCAGTACGTGGGTCAGTGAGAATGACGAGCTCTGGTTCAACGTATACTCTTGGACCTGCGATACTTGGATTGGTGAGTGTACCTGGAACGAACCTATCAGTAAATGCATGTACTCCAACGTAGTGTGCAAATGCCTGAACGGGACGTTTACCATAGACACGACCTGATACAATGACAATCTTCTCAGGGTCAATCCTTGAGATGAACTTTGCAGCAACTCTGATTCGTTCGTCTGTCTTTCTTACATCCAATACGTAGAGGCCAATAGGTCTCTGCCTATACACAAATGGCTCCATATCTTGGGTCTTTACCTGTGTTCCGATGTGACAACCTGCAGCCAAATACCGATCCATCGCGATGAGTAGGTCTGCCTCTGAAATCTCGCCTTCACCAATCATTGCTTAGCCTCCACACCATCGGATGATGAGAATGCCATGAAATTATCAATAATGTCAATGTGTGATAATAACATCCTACGACAGCAGTATCTGTTGAATCCTAGGCGATCCAGTACGACAGCAGGGTCATCACCCTGACGTACTTCTCGCTTAAACTGCTCATATTTGTCTGCAATTACTTTTCCACAAGTGAAACAACGTACGGGTACTATCATTCTTTCTCGCCTACCTGTATGATTTCTGATACCTTGAACGTGCAGAAGGACCACCAAATTTCTTGGGCTCTGTTCGTCGAGGATCTCCGACCAGCATGGTCCTGTCATGTTCCAGCATTCGGGATCTTGCCTCAAAGTCTTGGCTCATTCGAACAAGACCTGTGGCAATCGCCATTCTGACTGCATCCGCTTGACTCATGAAACCGCCTCCCCGGACTCTGACCTTGATGTCATATCGTTTCCAGCCCTTGCCAAAGATGATGAGTGGTTCCATAATTCTCATGCGAGCTAGCTCAGGTTGCATTATCTCTAGAGGTTGACCATTGATTCTGATTCTACCAGAACCATCCTTGACGGTCGCCTTTGCAAGAGATGTCTTGCGCTTACCAGTTGAAACAACAACACGCATCTTATGCTACCTCCGTACCTCTCCACCCTAGTTCATGACTAAGGTCACCTACTGTGATGTATCTCTTTGTCAGACTATGGTATCGTGAGTCTTCCAGCACTATCTTCTCCTTGTCTACATATTCCTGTGGAATACCAATATGAACTTGAATTCGCTTTAACGCCTCCCGACCTCGTGGTTTGGGATAGGGTAGCATTCCACGGATTATCTTGCGAACTAACTTATCTGGACGTCGTTGATGAAATGGTCCTTTCCTCGGATTGTACGAAGTTCTAATCTTGAACTTCTCTTTCCACGCATCAATGACTGTACGACGCTTTCCGGTGATGATTGCCTTCTCTATATTTACAATGACAACTTGATCACCCAAAAGGGCTGCTTTTGCAACCTTCGCTGCTAGGCGGCCTACGACCATATGTTCTGCGTCGAATATCTTTATTGTCTGCTCACTCATCTTGACCACCTATGTAATAATCATGACTCCCTTTCCTTTCGGCTGCTTTGAAAGGAGTTCGTTTATCGTTATCAATGAGCCCCCAGCACCTACAATCACAGATCGAGCACTTGCAGATGCATTTAATGCAGCCACAGTGACCTTATGTGGTAGGTTACCAGAGCCCAGTACTTTCCCTGGTACTACTACAATGTCACCATCACTGGTATGACGGCCTATCTTTCCAACATTGACTGTAGCACGTTTTCGAGTGGGACGAGATAGGAGTTCAGCTACTCTCTTCCATACTCCCACACGATGCTTCGTAGAAGTCTTCTTCAGCGCATTAATCAGTGCGCGTGTATTCGGATCTGTTGCTCCAGATTGTACCATTTTTGGCTCCCTCAGATTGAGTTTGCGAAGTCAAGGGCCACCTGAACTCGCTCCTTGAGAAGTTCAGCAGATTTTACTACAATCTCCTCGGGAGGGAGAGCACCTGTAGACTCCACCTTGAAGAGAAAACTGTCAGACTTGGAATCTATAGTAATGGCTCCAGGTTCACACTCATCGACACATGCTTCACACAGAGTGCAATCAAGCGTATTCTGTGTTGCAATCTTGTCGCCATCGAGCCTCAGAATCTTTCTTGGACAGACCTCTACGCAGTCACCACATTGTGTACACTTTGATTTGTCAACTGTAACTAGTGGTACATACTTGTATGCAACGGTGGCTACTGCCTGAAACTTGGCATTTTCCACACCACGACCTAATTTTGCATAGGCTTCGATAATCACTCGCTGGTTTGGTGCAAGCTTCACAAGAGGAATGTCACCTGAGGCAGGTACTACCTTTGGGTCCTGAGATGTAAGATCACGTGAGTAGACCATTGTTTCTTCATCACCCGCTTCTTTCTCAAGAGTCAATGTGCATTGACATAGACTACATCCTTTCCCTTCGCAGTCACACTCATCAGGCATATTATAGTCCTCTAGGACTGTGGTGAGAGGAATCAGGCCCAAACGATGAGCTAACATCTCATCATACATGACACTGGTGTTCTCGAGGATTAAGACTTCGTCTATTGCCATAGCGGGTAATCTTGTCAACATTGTTCTGCGAAGTGCATTAGCGAATGCTACATCTACACCTTCAAGCAAGAACTGAATATTCTGCTCATCTTTTTTGAGAATAGTAATCTCCATGTTAACATCCGACCCTAGATAGTCACACTCAAAAGACACTGTTCTCGGACGGACTCGCTACGAGGTATATTGCGTTACCAGATAGCTCGATCGCCCATGTCCTGAGTACCTGTTGCACATTTTTGTACGTTTAAAAGAGTTCGGGTCTGTCCCGAGTTGTCGGTTTATGCCGCTATCTGAATCATGTCTTTGAGGCCAGAAACTATCATTTTGTACCCATTCAATCTTTGCTTGGGATCAATTGCGACCATTCCATATGTAGGAATTCCAAGAAGATCTTGAACAGATTCCGGCTTCATAGAACCCGGGATATCCTGTTTATTAGCAACAGCGATTATTTGAGAACTGTTGAGATGGTCCTTGTATTTGTAGAGCAGTTGTCTAGTCTTGAGAACCGCCTTTGGGGTACTCTCAGTCACTACCACAACAAGTCTACTTCCTCTAAGTAGGTCAGGCCACATGAATTCAAAATGAGTCTGTCCACCCATCTCCACCAGAGAAACCTTTGTTGTATCGTCAAGTGTAATGGTGCCACAATCCATGCCAGGAGTTGGTTTGTAGTTTGCTTCCAATTTTGCGGTCTTGTCAGTCAGTAATTTAATCAGCGTCGACTTTCCTGCATATCCTGAGCCCATGAGAGCAACCTTGACGTACCTAGTCATTTGAACAGACTCCTATATTCCTTAAAGAATCGAAGGATTGTCGGAATTTTTAATCATGTATTTTCTGAGTAACACTGACTTGACGTTCTGACCGACCCTCAAAAACACCTACATAAGGATACTGAAAGGGGTCGAGTTTAATTAGAATTAAGCGCCTTATAGAAGACCTTAACAGGAATATGCAATTGAAAACGTAGGAGCTGAGAAGATGAACTCTGCGTGTTCAAGCGAGGTAATTATAGCGGAGGGTGCAATCAAACAGCTCAATTCCCTTCGTGAAGGATATAACCGACCTCTAATTGTTAGCGACGTCATGATTTTTGATAGATATGGTCAGACCATAGAGAAGCTTCTTGATGCAGATGTTATATGGTCCATTTCTCCCGAATATACTGAGGGGATGATTTCTAGATACCCTGGTGTTGATATCATCATTGGATTT
Organism: Candidatus Thorarchaeota archaeon; assembly: GCA_016841005.1. The sequence continues at coordinate 15,250 of JAEORG010000146.1, forward strand.
GGTGGGGGTAAGAGTATAGATTTAGCAAAGCTATTTGCCAAAGATGGAGATTTAGAATGGATTTCAGTTCCAACGGCAGCCTCTCATGATGGAATCTCTAGTGATGTTGCTTCTGTGATGCATAATAGTTACAGATACTCACAGAAATGTAAGCAATCAAAGATCATACTAGCAGATCTCAGTATCATTTCTACGGCTCCAAAGATTTTGACTCTCTCTGGAATTGGGGATATCATATCAAAGACCTCAAGTCTTGCAGAGTGGAGACTTGCCAACGAGCATGCAGGTGAAGATCTGGATGAATCTGTATATGAGATTGTGAACAACTCATTAGAGGCGGTTCTAGCAGATGATAAAATGGAAACCCTTGTTCGTTCAATAATAGACACAGGAAATGCAATGACTTGTTTTGGTAACTCTAGACCATGTTCTGGTACTGAACATGCAATTTCTCATGCAATGGACCGCAGGATGCAGAGTCTTCATGGTCTTCAAGTCGCATTTGCTACACCTATCAGCTTGTATTTTCTTGAACAAGTAGGATATTCTAAGTATAATGCTAACAGGATTCACAGTTTTCTGAAAGACAAGGGGATGCCTGCCACGTTGAAAGACCTTGACATGACAGAGAGTATCCTAGTTGATGATGTCCACCATGCATTGAAGATCATGGAAAAGCGGAACCGATATTCTGTCTTGAAGCACTGTAATGCATCTGACAACGACATCAAGAGTGCTATCAAGGATATAGGATACTGATTTGAACCTCAATTATTGTGCTGGTTCGACAGTTTTAAAAGAAGACAAAACCGCGTGCCGAGAGAGCAGCCAATCAGGTTGCATTGTTACCAATGAAGTAAGAACTGAGGTAGACACACATGCCTAAACCTAGTTTTGTCGATTGGGAAGCCACTGAAGAGCTTCAGAAAAAGGCCTTAGAGGCCATTGAGATTGCCAAAGATAGCGGCAGAATCAAGAAAGGAATCAATGAGGCAACAAAGAGCATCGAGCGCGGCATTGCAAAACTTGTAGTCGTCGCGGAGGATGTTGAGCCTCCTGAAATCACAATGTACCTACCAGGTCTCTGTGATGACAAGAAGGCACCTTACATCTTTGTGCCAAGTAAGAAAGATCTAGGTAATGCAGCTGGAATCGAGCGTCCTACAGCAGCAATTGCCATCGTTGTTGATGGAAAAGCCAAGGAACTAGTCGCAGATATTGTAGACAAGATTGCAGGGCTTAGAAAATAGGTGATGGACTCTAATGAGTAGTAAAGACGAAACCGAAGTAACGCCGTCCATTCCCGCAGAGATCATCCAGCTATTGGGACGCACTGGAGTGACCGGGGAGATTACACAGGTACGTGTCAAGATTCTTGACGGCAGGGATAAGGGTCGAGTCCTCACAAGAAATGTAAAGGGTCCAGTCAGACTTGGTGATATTCTCATCCTGAGAGAAACTGAGCGCGAGGCCCGGAAAATGAGGAGGCGCTAATAGTGGTTGGCACTCAGAAGTGTTCTTTCTGTGGAAAGGATATCGAGCCTGGTACGGGTTCAGCTTATGTGCAAACCAAGGATGGCGCAGTCTTTTGGTTCTGTTCAAACAAGTGTAAAGTGAACAGAATCACTCGAAAACTAAAGCCCAGAGATACAAAGTGGACAGATGGCTACGAAAAAGGCGGAAGAGCTGGCAGGTAGTTCAAGTTCAACAACAAAACAAGAGCAGAGGTGGCATCATGTGCCACCTTGATCTACTATTTTTCAATCTGCTTTTTCAACTTCTTCTACAATAAAATCGAAGATTGCCTTAGCAAGAGCGGAAATGTCACTATCACTGATACCTTCTGCATCTTTGCCAAGGAGATCTATCAGATTTTGAAGAACTGAGTCAGAGGTATCCTTATTCTCGATGGCATTCTTGACAACACTACGTATCTCCATTGTGTAGTCAGCATCGCCAGATGAGTACTTCGCAATGTATGCCTTTGCCTTGTCAGCCGCATCTGCAGACTCCTTTACCCCACCCTCAGTTGTCCACAATTCAATTTCTTTTGCCGCAGTTTCAGGAGCGTCAGAGGCATGGGCAATGTTTACACCAGCCCAGATTCCGTATTTACCTCGTAAGGTATTAGGTGCTGCTTTCTGCACAAAGGTTGCTCCGAGAGCGTCGCGAATCTTCTGTATTGCATTATCTGCTTCAAAGATCATAGCAAGTACAGGCGCAGATGATATGAAATCAACAAGCCATGGAAAAAATGGTTTGTCTTTGTGTACATCATAGTGCATCTTTGCTAGGGATTCAGAAACCTTCATCTCCTTGAAAGCAATAATATTGAGCCCTTCATTCATGAGAGCCTCGAGAACAAGAGCACTCACTCTTCTGCGAACAGTACCATCGGGTTTGATAATTACAAATGATTGTTCCAAATATATCACCAAATCATTGTAGACAACGGAAAAACTCGTGTCTTTACTGGCGCAAGAGCCAGTGACTTGTTATTTTAGCATTGTGACAGCACCGTTTCTTGATGACTTGGCTCAAGCGACACTTTCATATGGTGAGGGCATTTGCGGGACAATAATCTTCTGCGAGGTGTTGAGTCTTGACAGAAAAAGCCAAACTTCGTTCTCCAATAGTAACTGTTCTAGGACACATTGACCACGGAAAGACATCACTGCTTGACAAGATGCGTGGCACTGGAGTACAGGAACGAGAAGCGGCAGGAATCACTCAGCACATTGGTGCATCTTTCTTTCCAACAGAAACTTTACTTGCAATCTGTGGGCATCTTCTCAAGGCAGTCAAAACTGAACTAACTATTGACGGTCTCCTCTTTATTGATACTCCAGGACATGAGGCATACCTGAACCTTCGCAGACGTGGAGGCGCAATTGCTGATATTGCAATTCTAGTGGTCGATATCAATGAAGGAGCATTAACACAGACATACGAGTCATTGAAGATTCTTCGATCTGGGAAAACACCATTCCTCATTGCAGCAAATAAGATGGACAAAATACCTGGTTGGAAATCAAAACCGGACATGCCATTGCAGCAGGCAATAAAATCACAACCAATATCGGTCCAGTCCGAGATTGATAGAAGAATCTATGAGATTGTTGGAGCTCTTTCTGCAAATGGAATACAATCCGAGAGATTTGACCGTGTAGAAGATTTCAGAAAGAGTGTTGCGATAGTACCAACTAGCGCTAAGACTGGTGACGGAATACCTGAGCTTCTTATGGTACTTTCAGGCCTGACTCAGCAGTTTATGGCTGAGAGATTGGCTGTATCAATAGGCCCAGCAAAGGGTGCTGTACTTGAGATTAGAGAAGAAACGGGTCTAGGTCTGACTCTTGATACGATAATCTATGATGGAGTACTGAAAAAGACAGATACTGTGGTGGTTGGAGGCCTTGATGGTGTTGTTGTGGCCAAGATTAGAGCTCTTATGCAACCGAAACCCCTTGATGAGATTCGAGACCCAAAGGAAAAGTTCACACAGGTACCTGAAGTTCATGCAGCTGCAGGTGTGAAGATTGTCGCACCAGATTTAGAAGGTGCTGTTGCTGGAGCTCCAGTATATGCAGTATCAGACCCTGAAAAGCTAGAAGAGATGAAGCAAAAGGTCAGAGATGAAGTCAGCTCAATTCGAATCCAGACCGATGCTTCGGGTATTGTACTGAAGACAGATACATTAGGATCTCTTGAGGCAGTATCACAGTTCTTGCAAGAAAGAAAGGTTCCAGTTAGGACTGCGGATGTCGGACCCATTGTAAAACGTGATGTGATAGAAGCAACTGCGGCTGGGGATACAGACCCACTAAATGCTGTAATTTTAGGATTTAATGTTAAATTTGGTCCGGATATTGAAGATCTCGCTGCAGAATATGGCGTAGAGGTCTTCTTGAACGAAGTAATTTACAGACTCTATGATGAGTATAATGCTTGGATTATGGTAAAACGTGAACAGGCTAAGGCCGAGTCGCTTAGTTCAATCATAAGACCTGGAAAAATCGAGATTATTCCTCAGTATATCTTCAGGCAGAGTAAACCTGCTGTAGTTGGGGTAAAAGTTCACGGAATCATTAAACCTCGAATAGGGCTAACGACTGCTAAAGGTAAACGTGTAGGAACAATATTACAGATTCAGGATAGAAGCGTGAATATTGATGAGGCTACTGATGGTATGGAAGTTGCGGTTTCAATTAGGGGACCAACAGTAGGTCGGCAAATCAAAGATGATGATGTACTCTATGTGGATATACCAGACTCACAGATTCTTGCAATCAGAAAGAAGTTCATGGATGACTTGACTCAACCTGAACTTGATGTATATGATGAGATTGTCCAAATCAAACGAGATGCTGGTCGCTTTGTTTAGGTACTTCACAATGTTTTTAGGCGAATCGTTAGAGAGTCCCGAACGCAGCGGGTAGGGCGGGCCGTTTGCCGCGGCTGCGACCACATGGCAATAGTGGCGCCAGCAACACGGCGGAGGCTGAACCCTGACCCTGGTAGGTTTCGTTGCGGGACGTTGAAAGGCGGTCTTTAGAGTCTGTCACGGCTGTAGCGGCAGTTGTAGGATTGCTGTAAGCAGCTTAAATTGTCGAACCGAGTCAGGCCCTGGCGGGAACAGCTCTAAGGCTAGGTGGTGGAGCCCTAAAGGTAGCCGCCCGGAGAAACGCAACGATTTAGCTTGTCAGAAGACGGACAGTCGAAGCATCGTGATCCGCTGCACCTTTTCATACTCAGGTTGACTTCACAGAACTAGCAGGCTTGTCTGTAACTAAATCTGCATAGTCTTTACTAGCCATTTCTTTGATTAAGTCTAGATAGTCTTGTACGGGCATCTCCCAGTTGTTGGTTTCTATATTGAATGTATCAAAGAGATGTGCATATCCAGTGCTCCTGCCATCCAGAGAGAACTGAACAAAGAGCCGGTCTGAATACTGTCTGAGTTTATCAATTCCCTTGAGAAAACAAGATACCTCACTAGGAGGTAGATATGTAAGAATTGTATACTTCGTACTACTCTGCATACTGAAATTTTGTGAGAAGGGGAGCTCTTTTAGAGCATAGAGTATCTTTTTGGCATTCTCACGGGACTCGAAGACACAGGTTATAGTGATGCTCTTATTGTAAGGCACAAAACTGGGCTTGTATCCAGTGATGACTCCGATTTCTTCGAGTCGTTTTATTCGCTTGTGAACTTGAGGTTGAGATAGTTCAAGATATTCTCCCATTTCTTTGAGGGTAGTCTCTGCATTCTCGACTAGTTTCTTGACAATCTGCAAGTCCTTGAAGTCAAAGCTCTCCTGATTTGGAAACTCGTTAAATCCAAAGTCGGTTTCTTTACCCTCTTCCATGGTGTCGCTAATCTCTTTGTACCAGTCATCCCACTGCCAAGTACTGTCTGGGAGGAATGCAGCCACATTTGGTCCTTTAACTGTGTAATCAATAGCTTCCAATAGAAGATAATCCTCAATCATCCCTTCAGCCTTTAGTTCATCTAACAGACGCTTACACATCTGGGGAGTTGATAGCGGATATTGTGCAAAGATCCAATACCCATTGAACTTTCCATAGGTTGGGTTGTAGTAGTAGAATGGGGGAATTGCATAGAGAATCTCACCCAAGTGAGCGTGTTTATTCGGAGCACTCTGGACGACCATTATCATATCGCCCACTCCAATCTTCCTCTCATATGTCCGAACTGTGATTCTCTTCAAGAGACCCTTTTCTCTCAGTCGTTTTAGACGATACCGTGCTGTTCGGTCTGATATATCTAAGATCTCCGCAAGTTCTCGCGTAGAGGTCTTTGCTCCTTTTTCTTCAAGTACATTCAGAATATCTACATCGATGTCGTCTAGGGGAACGGTAATCTTCAAAGCGACCTCACCTATCTCTTGTCTGGCAATGTTAGAGAGGAAGAATTCTCAGAATCTTCTTGCCAACTACTTCATTTCTAGGAAATATTTGGCAATAAATGTTACTATTCCACGTCTTTTTCTTCGGCAATATGCAAGGAAGCTGTCTTTAATTTGGAGAATAGTGTAGAGAAAAGTTGCGTCGGGCATATATTTTATATATAAATTTGCCAAAAATAATCTTAGTGGTTAACATATGGCAACAAATCGATGTATCTGCTGCCAAAAACAATATTTCCTCCTTCGACTAGAACTGGTACGCGAAAGGCGAGTAATCCCTACTCTGGATCGAGTGTCTCCGGGATTTTATGCTTGCTTTTAGTGCTGGATGCGGAGATTTGTTGCCTGTGTTCCGCTCAAATTTATGAGTGAACTACCATGATGGAATTAGAAACTGTTCCCAGAATTAGACAATTTGTAGAAACAGTAAAGACAGAGGTAAAGAAGAGAACAGGTATCCGCTGGCTTGAGCACGACGAGGCAGTCAGAGCTCATCGATGCCAGATTGCATCAGATCAGGCCCTTAGAGATTTGGAAGCCGTGAAGTCCGGTGCACGCGCGGGTTCCAATAGAACTGGTTACTTCCGGTAAACAGCTTGATTATCGGAAGCTCTTCTTCTTTTCCTACAGAATTACGTGGCTAATCATGCCTTAGCAGAGGTTGCTCCATCTCTTGACACTATAACTTTTCACAACGTTTAAGAAAAATTAGGCTCTGCAGAGTTTCAAGCTTAGGTATTCAAGCCTTCTAGATAATCTCAATAAACCAAGGAGCCATTATTATCATTTGATGTAGAAGTTCTTAGTTGGTTTCTTACTCTTGAAACGATAAGACCAAGAAGTCCTATCATGAATAATAGAACTCCTCCCAACCACATCATCCATATGGTTTGTGTACTCATAGCTACAGCTCTAGTCCATACAACTACCAAAGAGAACTGTACTTCGCATGGATTTACACCATGTGTGTTGTTGATTTCGAAAGTGTATTGATCAATAGCTGGAACAATTTCGAACTCAAACCTGCCATTAATCAAGACTTCTTTGAGGTGTTGAGCATGTTCGCCATTCACAGTAAGATAGATTCCTTCACCTTCAGTGACAATTTCTCCCTTTAATATCGAACTACCGAATATCAATGTGTGATAAGTTGTATCATCCTCATATGGACCATAACTTGTTCCTGGATTTACTGTAAATGTGCTGTTGATTACTTCATCCTCTGTTGTAATAGGGATAGATATTGTAGAAAGTAGAATGAGTCCAATAACAGCTAGACTGAGGACTGTATACGACATTCCAGTTCTCATAGACTCAATCTCCTTATCTTCATTTTATATTTAATGTATTAAATGTATACTTAACTAATTACAGAAACAGGAATCACATGCAAAATGAAAAGGTGGAGAGAGTCGCTAACATATACAAAGGTATCCAAGTCTTAGATTCCAAATCCCATATTTCTTCAACTTGTCAATTACTACTTTTCCAAACAAGATATTGTTCGCGCATACGAGAATTTACTATTGGAAATTAATTCGTTAGAAGAGAAGGAAGTTGGTTCAATCCATCTTGGTGTTCTGACTAAATTTTCAGAACTTGCAATGCTCAATAGGAGTAATCTCGGTATTGTTCTAGCTGACTTGAAGGATCTTCATGGCGCAAAATCAGCTCTGTTAAGAGCAATAGAGATAGATTCATTGAATCCAGCACCATGGCACAAATTTGGAAAATGACTTTTGAAAAGACTTGGTGAAACTGATGAAAGTGCAAAAAGCCTTCGAAAAAAGCTAAGAAACTTGGTCTTCAACTGAGAGATGAGTAAATCATTGGATTACCAATAGAGATATTGTACTAAAGCCCTGTCACAAGCTTTATGAGAGAATTGAGTTCGCCTTCTGAATCACTAAGTGTGCTCAGGTATCCAAGCATCGAAGATTCACTCTTCACTGACTTCTAAAGTAGTTGATTTAGCCCATGGAGTATCAATTGGTCTTGGACCATAGTGTTTTACAATAAGAAGTCCAATGATTAGCTGTATTGGTATTGGTCCAAAGTAATAGTACTGGTCAATGGTAATTAGTTGCTGCCAGTATGTTATAGTTTGAAATAGTGGAATTACTAATGTCAAAATTCCTGTTATGAGCGTGCTTCGAATAGATACTTTCTCTCGAGTGCAGCGAATTACTTGAATTAGGAAAGTAATATTGAAAATTCCAAATAATGGAATCCATTGTAGAACCAATGGATCTAGAATGTGAAATCCATAGAATATACTCTCTGGATTTACTTGCATATCAATTCCAAAAATTGTTGTTCCTGGAATAGAATTATTTGCTCCTGCTGGAATATGTGCCCAGAGCAGTGCATATACCAGATTACCAATTGTAGCAGAATTTCCAACTAACGTCCAGAAGAAAACAGCAAATGGTGTTAGCAAAGAAATAAGAATCCAGCCAATAAGTACAGATGTAGGAAATTGGTTGGAATTTTCCACAATGCTCAGCGACAAACCCCCAGTCGTACATCACCTAATTCTATGTACTCTGTTAAAGATGTTCTTCTTGAGCGTACTTGTCACAACGTTTAAGAGAAAATTAGGCTCCGCAGGGTTTCAAGCTCAGGTGCCAGATCTGATATGTATAGGAATGGCTTTCTGCGATGATCTTACTTAGTAAGAGTTGTCAGATTCTTTTTGTATAATTTCGATTTCTCATTTGTTATCTATCAAACCATACAAAGACTCCTTCTGCTCTGTAGTATCCATCTTCAATCCGTTCAATAGGCCCATTACAAAATAAACGCGTAGAAAGGGAGGTCATGTTATTGTCAAAGACATAGAAATTGGTGACAGGAGTGGTTATTGATATACTGACATCAATGAGAATATCACGACCGAAAATGTGCACCATATAACTACCCAATGGGATAAAATCCTTCTGAATCCATTCCAATGTTATCTCTTCTGTTTCTCCAGCAGGAATTGTCCACTCCAAGAAATAAGGACTCTCTTCACCAGTCTTATTCTCTACCATCATTCCTCTACGATTGATATATGAAGCGGAATCAAAATTGAATATGCCATCTCCGCTATGTGAGAAATTTGCCATTTCAGCTTGTAGCCAATCCCTCGTACCATCTGAATACTTCCACAGCTGCCATGTCTGATTTAGGTAGAGAGCGTTAATTGCATGACCTCGACCAGAAATTAGCGTGCTAAAAGATGAAAAACCCATGTGTGTTGTGAATTCGCTGTCGATGACGATACTATGAGATGTCCCATCTAATCTGATTATGACCATACTATAATTGCCATAACATTCACCATAGCTTAGATTCCCAGGAGGATCGTAAAGAACATAGAGAGGTACCCATGATTCAATACTTGTTGTATCTATGAGCTCACGCTGAGGAGGAGGAAAGAGAATGCCCCAATTTATCATTCCTACTAATAATACAATTAGGATATAGATGGTGAAGAGCATCGTACGCTTTGACTTCAATCTTCTGGAATCTGAGTTGTCCGAATGTGTGTTTCCCTCGGTGTTATCCAATTTGATAGCTCCCAATATTCCACTGAAACCCAAGTTCTCCGAGGGATTCTGAACAAATATCTCTTTACTGTGAATTATGCAACGTCACAATCTTTATGAGAGAATTGATTTCGCCTTGTGAATCACTAAGGTGTGCTCAGGTATCCAAGCCTGGACGTGTTCGTTCTTGGGCGGATGCGGGGCAATATGGAGCTGGATTGCTATAGGTTGCACTTGGCAATCCTGCAAACATCCAGTGTGCTTTGCACTCGAGAGTTCAAATCTCTCCCTGAGCGCCA
>JAEORG010000147.1 GCA_016841005.1 Candidatus Thorarchaeota archaeon
CTGACAATTTGAACGGCCGCTGCAATGAGATCCTCGTCGCTAGTAGCAACACCTACTATGTTATGACTATCGTGGGCTATGGATGATACCATTGCACCGTGCTTGATTCCTAATCCTTTCACAAATCCTATGCCATTTGGAGGAGTTGCATTATGTCGTTCAATAATAGCGATCTTTGCAATGTCTCGATCTACATCCGGAACAGCTAAACCATCTACAATCTTAGTTTCTTCAATCAAGCGATTTGTCACAATTTGATCAGGGATTACTCCAATCACATTCATATGATCAGCTTTTGCCTTTACTTGGAAGTCCTCGGGGTCTAACCAGTGAATATTTACAGAACGCCGCAACCGTGGTTGCTCTTGGACACCAAATTCTCCGACAAGCTTTCCATCCTTCGCAACCAGCGTTCCTTGTTTGAACACCATCTTAACACCAATCTTCTCTAAAGAATCAAGCACAACTAAATCAGCATGATATCCTGGCGCTATTGCGCCGAGGTACTGTAGACCATAATGGTTTGCAGTTGATAATGTGGCTACTTTGATTGCTAATATAGGATCTAATCCATAACTTATTGCGTCACGAATCATACTATCGATATGACCTTTTGATATCAAATCTAGGGTATTTCGATCATCTGTCACAAAACTGCAGAATAATGCAGATTCAGGAGTAATTAAACCAGTGAGGTCTTTCAGATTCTTCGCAGTTGATCCTTCGCGGATATGAATGTGCATGCCTACGCCTAATTTTTGCTTGGCTTCCTCTAATGTGGTACATTCATGTTCAGATGAAATTCTTGCTGCTGCGTATGCATTCAGATCTGTAGATGAAATATCAGGTGCATGTCCATCAATCTTCTTTCCCATTCTAAGTGATACTCGAATTTTCTCTAAAATTTCAGGATCTTTGAAAATTACTCCAGGGTAATTCATGGCTTCCGCGAGGCCTAACACATAATGTTCTGTCATCAATGGCTTGATGTCTAGAAAATCTAATGTAACACCATTAGTTTCCATGTCAGTTGAAGGTACACAAGATGGAAGCATGATATAGAATTCTAGAGGGCCACCTCTCATACTCTTGCTCATGTACATGATTCCCTCCATTCCAAGAACATTTGCAATCTCATGTGGATCTGCAATGACTGCCCCTGTACCATGAGGGACGACTGCTCTCGCATATTGTATCGGCATCACCATACTGGATTCGACATGAACATGTCCGTCGATGAAGGAGGGGGTAACATATTTCCCCTTCAAGTCAATTACTTGGTTGCCAACGTAATCCCCGATTCCTGCAATGAAGCCATTATGAATGGCAACATCTCCCTCGTTGATTTCATTTGTGAAGACGTTTACCACCTGAGCATTCTTCAGGACAATTTCTGCTCTAGTCCTTCCTGCCGCAACATCGATAATCTGTTCAAGTGGATAATCATCTGTCCGTGTAAGGAACATCCGCTTCTCTCCTTTCGGATAATTATACCATTGTAAATGAAAAGGATTTCCGATGTGGACTCTTTCCTAAAAAAGACAATTGAAACAGTAATAATAAGGTGACCCTAGGAGTTTTGTAACGATTTTGCTGGATGGTGTTGTGAGGAGAATTAACTCTAGAAATGCAATCGGAATATTTCACGCAATTTCTCCTAGGGTCGATTGGACTTGCCAGTCTGTTTCAATATTAGTTTGAAAGTACAAAGCAATGCTTGTGTCATTAGATGCACTTTAGGAATGATAATATCCCTATTCCAGTCTACGTCGACTCTGAATGATGAGAGCAATAATGAACAATACAAGAGGTAGAGCTGCTATCATTATCGCATAGAGAAAAGTAGTACTAAGGTCTACGGTGTCGTCATGAGTCCAAGGATGAGGAGTTTCAATTCCTAATACAAAAGGCCATCCGTTTCGATAAACTAACTCAATCATCACATCCTCTTCATATCTCTCTATTGCGAAGGGTCCAGTAAACAATTCGTTTTCATTCTGTGAGGGATTCCATTCAGAAACGTCACCCTCAGTAAGCATGAGAGCAGTTGTATTTGATAGAATAGGAATATTGCAGAGATCAATTAGATTCCAGTAGGAAGATGTATTGTAAGTGATTTCTAGTCGATAATCTGTTGGTGCTAATACTGATGTAATATTCTGAACAAGTGAATGAATAGATAAATCAGGTTTAGATCGATATAGATTGATGGATGCAACTACGTCGTGTGCAGTAATGGATCTATTTGTCAGGTCTAATCTGTCTGGGACAAGCTCAAAGATGATCTTCATATTACCAATACCAACAGATGGATTATCTTCATAGACTTGAACTTGATAGTTCTCTGCTCGCCACAAGAATAAGTTTCCATCAGGACCAACTTTGAGAAGTGTGTCCCAAATGTGTTGTTTAAGGAATTCTATTGATTGTAGAAAATCACTTGTTAGAAAATTGCAGTCTTCGAACGGATAAGGTGATGCCCATCTGAATGTCCCTCCATATGGACCACCTATTTGATCGAGTAGACGAATCTTTTGTGAAGTCAGAAATGTGTATACACCAGAGAAGGTTCCATTAACATGGTTTCGAAATTGGTCAATCCTGTATGCATCATGGAGGATTCTTTGATACACAGGAACAACTACACAATCATTCAATATATTTTCTTGAAGAGTTGAACAGGCTGAATACACTTCTTCAAAGTTTGATGCAATGTAAATTTCCTCAATCTGATCTTGATAATCAAAAGACCAATAGAAATTATTCAGAGTGTGCTGTATATATCTCAAATTAAAACCGGTTATCCCGGTAATTTGAGCTTGAAACCTCTCGAATGTTGGTGACTCATAAATATACCAATCATCCATGGTCACATTGACACCCATCTGTGTAAATGTGTCAATAACGAAATCAGCCATACCGCTGAATGTGAGTGGCATCAATAAATTAATCTCAGATCCATCTGGAGCTTCGCGGAATCCATCATTATCAATATCCAGAAAACCTGCATCTTCTAAAGTGATATTTGCTTGAGTAATATTTCCATTATAATATGATACAGGAAATGAGTCTTCAATTGAAAAAACATCTCCCCTCGGCACAAAGCTGTCTATTGGAATAGCATCTCCATTCCAAAAATCTCGACACACCTGATACTTATCGATACCCTGTGCAAATGCTCTACGAAAAGCTGTTATATTTAGAGGGTATTTATCTGCATGAAACAACACCCCACCCCAGCCATTATTCAAAAAGCTAGAAATCTGAATGTTATCAGATTCTGAAAGAGTCTCTATATACGAAGGATCAATCATGTCGATAATTGCATCGACTTCATCATCTTGAAGAGCTAAAACTTGTTGATCATTTTGTGTAATAACTTTCATCTGAAGGAGGTCTATACTAGGCCCCCAACGCAAATCTTGGTCATCTTCGGGCATTTGGGCATGTGCTAGACCTTGTGTACTTACATTAAATGAAAGGAGAAAGATGAGAGTGACTATTGATACAGACCCTCGATACAACTTGTCCTCCTCCACATACAATTATACAATATCTTCTTAGTCTTTATTGAATTGTTGTTCCAAGCATTCAACAATATATAGCAAATGAATCAACTATTACGTGAAGTATTTATCTCAGATAATAATGCCAATCTTGCAGATGCTTGAGAAATCCAGTTAGGTGATGCATTCTAGGATGACTATTCATAGTGATATATCTGGGACTTACAGTTCGAAGACAATTGCTCTATTTTCTATTTTTATTGCCATGGTCATAGCGCTTGAATTTCTCCCAATAATAGGAGTAACTGATATTGTAATTCCTGGAACTGAATTCACTATTGACCCAACTGGAATTCCGTTAGTTCTGATTTTCCTCTTCTTTGGTTTCATACTTTCATTTGTTGGAGTAGCAATCATGGGTGTGGTCATCGGATATAGAAATTTCACCGGTTCAGTCTTCAAATTCTTCGCTGAATTCTTTAAGATTCTAGGGCTTCTTGTAGCATGGGTGCTGTTAAGAAATAGAAAAATTTCATACCCAATAAGGATAGTAATCTATACCCTGTTCGCTACAGTGTTTTGTGCGATTGGGATGTATTTCATGAATGGTTACATCTTGCTACCACTCCTTTACGGAATGGATATTTCAGCTGCACTTACGTTATCGTTAACCTTTGTACCACTCAATATTATTCAGTCAGTGATCAATGTAGTTATTGGATGTATCATATATGGTATAATTCCAGAAGAGTTACGTTCTCAGTTCAACCTCATCGATCACGGAGAATCTTCTGATCGTATACTTGAGTTAGATACTTCAGAAAATTAGATAATGTGGAAACGCAGGTCTCTTTCGAGACCTCGCTTCCTTTTCCCCCACTCTATTTCTGAATGAATCAATTAACGAGAGAAAAATTACTCAGGAAAAAGAAGAGATGGAGAACGCTGAAGTCCTTTTTCCTCTGTAATAACCTCTCTCCGACCACGATTCCCACGTCAATACCCTATGTTGATTTGTCTATTTGAAAGAATATAAACTATTGCCGAAATCAGGTTAATTACAAAATGAAAAATATGAAATAAAGGCAAATCTTAACTTCAGAATATTATGAATCATTCTAGTTGCCTACATTAGGTTAACTTATATCTATGCAATAATATGAATACATGCACGCGTTTGAAAATGGAGCCACAAATAGGATGCTAAACAACAGACGCAAACGCAGCATCAAGCCGCCAAGATTGTTGCGTTATCCATCAGAGAAACAAGCTATGATCTGGTTAAGAAGGCGACAGGGAATAGCTCCCTCAATTATAGCAGAAAGACTCAATGTTTCTCGTGCTTACGTAAGCAAATCACTTAAACAAGCAGAGGATAGAATTAGACTTCTACTTGAGCATGAAGCAAACGTAAATCGAATCCGACTTCATCATATCAGTCAAAGACATGGGCTAGCAATCGGATATTGTGCAGCTCATAAATCTGAAACAACAATCACCTACTCACCTTCGTTAGGTATTCAGGTTTGGTATGATCATGAAGGTGATTGTGATAGTTGCTCCGAATTTAGTGAGTGTACGAAGCTTCTAGATACCATTGCTAGGGAATGGAAGATACCTCTTTCAATGAATGCCGAACCAACACGAGTCGCTCATGATCTCTTCTCAAAAATCAAGAAGCAGCTTGAATGGGTAATATGAATTCATTCTAGATTCCAAGAGATGTCAAAGTACTATTCATTGCATTTGGTTCCCAAGTTCCTTCATGCATCCAGCGAAGCAACCCATTGGAATCAACAACAAGAATTGTGGGAATAAGACTCACACTCAGATATTCGGAGAATGTCCCTGTATCCTCTACTCCACATTCCCAGTCAAAGCCCTCATTTGTCTTGTAGTTAGCCATCATTTCAGGGGTTTCACTGGCATCAATACTCAATGCGACTATTCTTACGTCTTCTCGAATCGATTGAAATGATTCAAAGAATGGAATCTGAGATTTACAGGCAGAACACCAAATAGCCATTAATTCGAATATTACTATTTGACCTATCATCTCTTCAGTGTTAATAACTGCTTCATCTGATAGCGTGAAATTCCAATTAGGTAAGTCGATGTTGTAAGTCACTAGGTCAGAATCTCTCGGTAAATTAGAATGGTCTGTAGGCCAATTTCCTGTGTTTTGCATGAACATTATTCCAATAAGAAATCCAGATACAACCAGTGAAATTATTCCAAGAACTGGGATTATCACTCTTGTTTTCATTTCACTCGTCTCTTTAGATTAATTGGATATTAGAATACCGAAATAGTGCATTTTTCATTTTACGTCCTATCCATTAGAGAAATTGTTGATTGAACATCAGAGCTTGTCCATACACCCTCATGGTACATCCTGATGTAACCATCAAAATCAATCAGAACCATAGTTGGAGTGTATCGCAAATTGAAATAATATGTAAACGCACTGTTAGTATCAAGTCCATGAGGCCAATCAAGTGCATTATTCGTCTTATACTCGTCCATCTGCTGAAAAGTTGTACTAATATCTACACTTAACGAAATGATATGTAGTGACTCACCCATAGCAGAACTTAGTGATTGTATCTCTGAATTCTCTGTTTCACAAGCTGGACAAGTCAATGACATCAGATCTACAAGCACAAACTTTCCTTCAAGGCTACTCAATTGTAGAATTTCTCCATCAGACATCAAGAGCCCCCAATCTGGAGCTTCTCGAGTCTGACCAAAATCAGTGTCAGTTGATAGACTAGGAGTGGATGAAGATCCTCCGTTTGTGTTTGTATTTCCAACGGGAGTCAATGCAATTGATACACCAATAGCTAGACCTACTGATACTATTGTGATTAATAATCCTGCAATCAATAGTTTCTCTGTTTCCATAAGACAGTCCCTACTTAATCGGATGTGCAATCATTGTGCACAACCCATTTATAAAAGTTGGGTCTCGATTGGAAATTAAAGAAATTGGTTAATGAGCAATGATGTTCACTTTGATATGTTCAGTTTCAGTAGAAGGTGAGATTGATGGCAGAGTAGTTCTCCAAGGTGCATTGATGAATACAACCTCGTGAGGTCTGGATTTTTTGTCAATGGAAACATAACCAAGTTCTAGTAACTTCTTACTTAACTTTCTGACAACTGATTTTTTCAGACCTGAAGAATCAGCAAGTTGTTCATACGAGGCATGACTGAGTGTTCTCACAGATTCGAGCAATTGATATTCAGGGACCTTTAATAATGCGTACCGTAGAGCTTCATTCTCTTTCCTGATAAGTCCCTCATTGCCTGAATTGGCAAGACTTAGGGAGGATCTTAAGTCGTGAATCTCCTCGATTAATGACTGTCGCTCGAATTCAAATCGACCAAAAACACCTCTAGACTCGTGAACTAATTCTGAACTTAAATCAGTCCCTAGTCCATCTAGTGCTTCTCTTGAAGCTTCTTTTGCTTCTTGGATTACTCCTAACATATCTTCATGACTTATCCACTGTCCATCTATAAGCGACTCTAGTTGACCATAATATTGATCTAATCTTCGAACCCAAACATCTTTGACTTCTTGAAAAACACCTGCAAGCTTTAGAGTAAGACGAGCTGCACTTTCATCAGGACTGGTCATGTTTACCACAAGAGCATATTTTCAAATTGGTAAAATTAGAGCTAGTGTTCTCCAGGTATGACAGAGTCAGTGCTTATTTTACTAACTCCAATGAATCTTCTCTCTCAGTTTTTCAAGACCTGGAGAGGAAATCTTTGATTCATTTCCTGACGATCCTTCAAGCATCACTGATTCGTCAACAAGAATTAGTTCTAAGAAATTCAACTCAATCAAAGAATCTATTCTAATCTGTTCTAATGGATTCTCGCTAATATCTAACCATCTCAGGTTTTTACATTTATCCAATGGTCCAACTTCTAGTTCAGAGAGATTTGTGGACCTCAACCACAATCCCTTGATATTTTCAATACTTGAGATAATATTCATATCCACTTCGAAAAGGGGATTTCGTTCTAAGTATAATTCTTCAAGATTATCACAGGAGGATAACGGTTCAAGATCTAGTGAGCCAAGCTCGTTGCTATCTAACCTTAGGAATCTAAGTTTGCTACAAGAAGAGAGAGGACTAAGATCCAGCAAACTTAGTCTGTTTTCGTTCAATGCTATCTCACTGATATTAGTACAATTTTCCAAGGGTTGAAGATCAATGTTTGCAAGTGCATTATTATTTAATTTTAGAGTTTCAAGTGATTCAATATTACCAATTGGATGTAGGTCTATATTGGATATTACATTAAACCCTAGATTTATTTCCTTCAAACTTGAACAACTGGCCAACGGTGTTAGATCTATTGCTCTTGTCATATTTTCAGATATGTCGACTTTCAATAACTTCTGACATACACTGACATTTTGGAGATCAACTGATTCTAGCAATCTGGCTGAAAGGTCGACAATCTTAGTATCTTCATATATCGTGAGCGTTTTTTCCTCTCCAATTTTGTCAATGTACGGGATTTGCACCTCAGTCAATTATCTCCACCTTCTATCACTATAGCATCTGCTTTCTACATATGAAACCTACGTATTTATTCAAGAGTATGATATTTGACGAGTTTTTTCTATATGAGCCCATGGCAAAGGATCAGGGATTGTCTGTATTAACCTTTGAACTAATTCGAGAACGCCTCGAGGATTTTCTACTGCCCTTAATATCAGAACAGGTTCATCTTCGCCTTTGATGTAAATTTCAAGATCCCCTTGATTTACAATTCGTTCTTCCATATCGATATTGGTTTTGACTTCTGAAATATCATCCAGAAACACACGAGTAGTTGTGTGATTTATGTATCCTGTTCTAACTCTAACTGTCCAAGATGTTATTGCATAAAGAAAATATCGTCGGCGTAGTTCAGCCCAAAGAATAAGGATACATCCAACAGCCATGGAAAGTAATCCAGTGTACCATGCAAACAATGTGAAGTCAACGTAATGAATGGAACTCATAACCATGAATGACAATCCAAGGAAAAACGCAAGGATACCCAGTATGTAGAAGATTAATGATGCTGCTCGTTTGGGATAATATTTTGCTATTAGTATCTCCGGTTTAATCTTGTCTTCAACTCGAGTACCGCTCATTATCGATTTCTCCAATCTTTCAAGATGACTCATCATTTTTAGAGTCTGTGTTACGACTCGTCTTTCCTATTGAATTAGCTATCTCCCATAAAACATCAGCTCCATGTACAACGTTATTGATAAGTGTGGATAGTTCTTCACTTGTAAGGTCTGTGTCATTTGTTTGAGAAAATACAACAACATCATTATCTGGAGAGATTGCAAATTTTATTCCATTGTATAGCCAAGACGCTTTTAGCATCTCAATTGCAAATTCAAGCTGCAGGGATGGTTCAACTTCAAGGAAACTTGTGAATCGTGCGATGATATACAACCAGGAAACTTTCTCATTCGTCACAATCCTTATCCGTAGATCTTCGAAATGCTCAGTCTTCCACCTTAGATCTAACGCATTATCAGCTACTATGTAGTGGAGCTTCAACTCTTGTAATAGTTTCTCGATATTTTGTATAGTACTCATCTATGCACCGTAATAGATTCTCATATCCATTGCATTTAGATATTTACTGTAAGTGCCCGGCGTTCTTAGAAAACTTTAATATAGTATGTGGCACGATATATTATGTGTCACGATACTATCGTAATGCGTAGTATCATTAAAATCGTGGAGAGATGAGAGCTGAGTAAAGATAGCCCTAAGGACAATCCTGAACTCGAGTATCAGAAATGGAAACTTGAGGTCAGACGAGGGGCGCTCTCATTGGCCATTCTTGCTGTCATCTCTGCGGGGCAGAGCTACGGATATGACATAATGAAGAAACTTAGTGAAACTGGTTACAAAGCTCTCCAAGTAGAACCCAGCACAACATACCCTCTACTAAGAAGATTAGAACGAAGAGGAATGTTGGAAGGCCATAAGGTAGAGAAAGAGGGTCGTACGCGACGACATTACTACATTACTAGAGAAGGAAGAGAGTATTTGGATAGGATGGTTGGATCATGGCAAGACTTGAACAATCAGTTGGAACTTCTGCTGAAGGAGGCGGATCTACTATGAATGAAGGCGCACTAGCAATCATAGAAGATTATCTTCAGCTTGTTAGAAGACATTTACCTGATAGCATTGCAGAGGATATACTTGATGAATTGCGTGATTACATGGTTGAGGCTGCAATCGAAGAAGGTAGTGGTACTCTTAGTATTGAATCCGCAAAACGAACAGTTGCACGCTTTGGTGCACCCTCAGAGGTGGCTGAAGAATATCGCCAATCAATGATGTTGGATGAAGACGACGCTAGCCAAGAGGTCGTGGTTGGGGGAGTCCCTAAACGTAAAGGGCCTCCCCATAAAAAAGAGATCTACGGAAAACCCGTGTCTATTCGCAGAGCATCTATCCAACTCTTTGGTGTTCTTTTTATTTGGAGCATTATAACATCAATACCAACTGGAATCATTTGGTTCCTTTATTTTCCAATACAACTCTCTATTTTGGGTATTCTGATTTTCATTCGTGCTTTGCATCTTAGGATACGAAGAAAGACACTTAGTTCAGCTTCATACGCAACTTGGCCCAGCATACTGAGATTCTTCACTCTCCCCTTCGGATTATTGCCAAAAGGAAGGAAGAGCCTTCGATATTTAGAATTCATTCTTACCGGGATTATAGCTATTGTGGTAATTCCATCTGTAGTTTTCTTGATATCAGTACCACTACTAATTGTAAGAATGTGGTATATCAGAAAGAGAATTATTGACATTGATGCTATACTCTTTGTAAAGAGAGATGCCATTGTAGAATTTCTTACACTTGTTTCGCTAAATTTTGCAATTGGACTGAGTTTTTGGGCTCAATGGGCTTCTTCACCTTTCGCAATAATCACTGTCTACCCATTTGTTGCAGTGGGTGTTGTTATCGGATTCGTATATGGATTATTACTACTATTTCGATTGGCAGGAATCACCCAAGGTTTTTGGTTCGAGAGTATGAATATTCGTGAGTCAGATGAAGTCATTGAGATTTCAGAGTACGAGGATGATGAATACATCGAAGAGGATGATGATGAAATAGAAACGAAAGATTACAGTTACAAAGGTGTGATTTTGAGAACTCAATTCCTGAACATCACTTGGCTTTCTTGTACATTAATTCTTACCGCTGTATTACTCGATGCTGATTCATCATTTCTTGTAATAGGTACGATTGGACTTCTCATCACTCAATTGTCAGGAACAATTGGACTCCATCTAGGAAATATAGCAAGGGTAAAGAGAAAGCAAGTGAATCCTGATCTTGTCAATAATGAAGGATGGTCACGAATTCGGAGATTCTTATCATTTCCTCAAGAGATATTTCCTGATCAGCCAACCTACATGTTACGACTCGATCTAATTGTCTCATTAACTATAATCGCAGGTACAATAGCGTTTAATTTCATCAGACTCATGACACCTCTAATTCATGTAATGCTAGTATTCTTCACCATAATAATGGGTCTCAGATTTATAATTCTAAATCATAGATGGAGTAATCCTGATTCTCAAATGTTCAATCCATTGGAGATTGTTGTGAACTTAGCAGCACTTATCCTTGGCAATTATACTGCAATTCAGATTCTAGCAGGTTCTCCAAGATGGTATATTTTATACCCCGAAATGCAAACATGGGGAGATGCAGCGTATATGATTTGGACGGTATTTAGTATCTATCTGTTATACTGTGTAGTCGCACGTGGTGGTACTTTCTGGATTGACGAAAAGAAGAAATCTGAGGTCAGAACGGAAGATACATCCGATAAACGGAGAGAATTAAAGAAATCAGACCCTCAGCGAATTGCTGCATTAAGGAAACTAGCACAGAATTACAAGCAAGCCCTTGGAATGATTGTGGCAGTATATGTAATCCTTGGATTAGTCTCGACTGTCATCTTCTTCTTGAATGGGGGAAGTACCTCACAGAGTTTCTTTATTCTAAACTGGCTCTGGATCATAGGTCTCTCCATCGTTGCATCAACATTGGGAACAATTCAGTTTGGTTGGAGAAGAATCCGAATTGGAAGAGATATTACACAAACCACGATAGGTAACAGAACAAGGGCAGAATCAATTATTGACGCCGCAATTATGATTGGTATTCTCACATATTTCCTTGGAACACCATCAATACTGCAGGATATACTCTCAGGAATGCTGAATGGTGTAACTGATAATGCAGCTTTTCTGGCAGAGATAAGCGCGTATCTGATTCCATTTGCATATGTCGGCCTGATCATTGCACCTTTCATTCGACTGGTCGGAGATTTAATTGGAATGAGTTTGGGTGAGAACCACTCAACGAATAGAGCAATAATAGTAAGTGGCGGGTTATTCGTTCTGATCTCCGCTGTAATTTCTGGTATTTACGGTGGAGTGTGGTTTTATCTAATCCCAGAGGTCTTTTACATTATTACAGTCCCAATAGTGCTTCAAGTTGCTACATCATATATCAAAATAATTTCCACCGATTCACCAAGACCAGACCCAAAACTGAGCGAATCAGAAACAGAGGAAAGTGAAAAATCTGGAATGAAACTTGAAGAAAACTACACACCACCTAAGCAGTGAAGAATACGCAATCAGAGAGATTTATCTAAATCAAACATAACAATGTGATTATAGGTCTAATTGAGACCTTGTCAATTTATACTACATTGTAAAGAGACCATGGGGAATTCGAATGCGAAAAGAATTACTATTAGTCATTGTAGTATGGCTTCTAGTGATTTTCATACCCGATCCATCTGCAGCCCAGAATAATGATGAAAATACAGCCTTTATTCCAGACATGCTGTACGAATCCATACAAATTCTGAATAATTCCGATCTATTTGATCCGGTAACATGTGGGATTGAAGGATCTTCTGGGGAATTTTCATTTTGTCATACTCAGGATATGGGATTTATTACACTGAATTGGACACATGTAGCAGGTACAGAACTTGAATACAATCTGTCAAGCTCAACACTTCCAATGGATATCGATTTCTCATATTTTGGTGTTGAGTTCTATTGGAATCAAAATGTACTCCCAACCTTTGCGAATCTCTCATTGTCATATAACATCACTACTTCCGGAGATTTTCAATATGACAACTGGCCAGGGATGTATGAGATTTGGACTTGGTTAGAGAGCCCTAATGGCAATTGGTACAGATTTGGAACATATTATGGTGGAAGTGACGATCCTTTCTTTCAATGGGGGATGGTTGGTGATTGGGCGACAGATTTGGTGTTTCAGGATTTGATAGATTTGGGTTCACCTTCATCTGCACGAGTTATCATTGGCCTTGTTCCTTCATGGAGATTTTTCAGTGGTATTTCTTTTTATCCTTGGCAGACATATAATGGCTCAGTCCTC
>JAEORG010000148.1 GCA_016841005.1 Candidatus Thorarchaeota archaeon
TGTTTCTCTCCATGGATGGTCTCAAACGCTGTTGCAAAAGGGCTACATACTATGGAATAACAGCAGCAATGAATCTTCTCAAGAAGGATTTCGATATTGACTTAGGAGAGGTTCCCAAACTAGAGTCGTGTAAATATTCTGAGAAGAATCGTGACTGTGAAGAGGAGAATTGTCCCTATTACAGGAAGAAAGACTAATTCATTGAATTATCAACAGCAAACTCCTCACGGAAGTAGAATGAAAATAATGTCAATTATCGACAAGAAGATGATAGCTAAGCAGTAGGCAAATCGTATCTTTTTGAAACGAGTAATCTCTCTCTTCATTCCTTCAGCCATGATTTGAGTCTGATCTACCGCTTCAGGATCACCAATTTCTGCATCTTCAAGAAGCTTGGCACCTTCCTCGTAGGTTGTCGTTATGCCTTTGCTATATATCGAAACAAGTTTCTCTGCATCAATCAGTATTTGTGTCTTGGATTTAGATTGCCATCGTTTGACACCAATATCCGAGAAGATACGAAATACCAGCTCGAAAATTCCGGTTCCTAAGATTAGGATGGCAATAAAAATGACTAAACTGAGTGGAGATTCACCTATCACCTCAAATAATGACGCCATGTTACCTATTGGTACTTCTCCACTCATATCGACAAGAGTCTGAAGAATAAACAGAGAGACTCCCATAATAGTGAGAATTACATATGGCCAGATCGAACCAGGACTATGGGTACGAATGACCTTGATATTATACATACTAAAGTTAGTAATTACCTCGTCAGACTGGTGTTCTAACACTGAGTTGGCAAATATAACACCATTCTGCTTTCGATCTCGTTCCGCAAACATGATTTTTAGAAAACCGCTTAGCAGGAAGACCAGAGAGAGAAGTTCTAAGGCCATTATAGAAACAATAGTAGCCACAAGTAGTATGGACGTATCTCCTGAAGAGATTTCTATCGCAGCTATTGTCAGTAAGAATCCAAGTATTGAGCAATAGGCTGCCTTCTTCAATTCGCGAGATGTATTGTAAAATAATTCAGGATGCTCTAAAGCTTGAAATGAAAGACGCAACAAATCTATTGTATCTTTAGAGTCATTCACCATCGCCAATCTGTCCTATTCAACCTTCATCAATCGAATCTCGTTGTAGTCTGTGATGACACGAATGTAACCTCTCAGAAGTGCATCAACCGTAGGGTCTCCAGTATCGACTTTCAGAGTTTCCCCATCAATTCCTCTCAGTTTCGAAGGCGTAGAGATAACATAGATATGCTCTTTTCCAACTCGCTGGATAACACCAGGGCTGATCTGCTGATTACCTCTACCAAATAGCATCCCCTGATGACCGATAGGAGACACGATGATCCATGTCTTACTGAAGTCTTCTACAAGAGCTATTATTCGAGCCTCATTAACATCATTCTCAATCTGCCCATTCTTGTAGACATCTACACCAAGCGTCGTCTTCTTTACATTCAGCATGTCTGAAACTGTCTTTACTGTGGTTCCGGGGCCAAGAATATAGATCCCATCAGGGACCATCTGTTCGATGATATACCTCGCAATTGCCTCCTGAGCTTCATGTTCATCAATAGTTTCAGGACTTGCTTGCTTTGCACCTTGGAATCTTGCTGGGACAGAAGGACCCCTCATGTACCCATAGAGTTTGATGATGAACCTATCTTCTCTATAAGCCTCTTCATCTGCATCCATAATCTCAAATTCTGCATCTCCTGCGCCATCTTCGAGAACCAATTTGACAACCTCTGCGGCATCACCAGGATTTACAACGAAGATCCCACTGTACATCTTGACACCTGAAGGCACACCAATGACAAGTAGATCATCCAGATTGTTCTCTGTGATAGTATCAAGAATGTCACGCGCGGTTCCATCCCCTCCAACAAAGACCAGAAGGCGAACGCCAGCCTCATAGAGAGCAAGAACACATCTCTTTGTATCATCGGAATCGGTTCTGCCTGTGATGGACACTTCTGCAACAGCACAAGAGAGACCAATAGAATTCGTCAAGTCAGCACCCATCTGCTTCGGGCACACCATCAACTGAAGTTTCGTTGGAGGAATATGTAGAGAATGAAGTGCCTGCAGGAATTCCGATGCCCTTCCCGGGGCAACAGGAGTCGCTCCTCGTTTTATCGCCTCATCAACTACACCATCAGTACCCTTGAGACCTACCCTTCCACCCATTCCTGCGATTGGATTGACCAGTAGACCTACAAGCATTAGTTGTTCACACCATCATTTCACTTGATTGCATTGACCTGCGCCGCAGATTGGACCCAGAATGAAACACGGACTAGCACTTCTTCTAAGAACCGTTCCTTATCACTCGGAGTTACATCCTCAGGCCACTTATTCCGACGATAATCATCAAACTTCTTGAATTCCCGACCCCACTTTGTCGTGAGGGGAATCTCTACGTGTCTATCACATGCTGTATTCAAAGCACGAATCAACGTGACATAATCGAACCTGTATCGAACAAGCCACTTACGGAGTGCAGTGAAGAACGCACGGGAGTTGGTCTCATCCCAGGGAAGTGCTTTGAGTTTCTCCCGGTCCGTAGCCTCAATTCGACCAGAGTTGAAACTACACTCCTTGTCAAATCCACACCTTGCGCGAACATAGAGCTTCTTCTTCGACATCCAGAGGATAATATCGTGGTCACCCTTCTTCTGCATCATCACTCGATGTGCTCCAGCAGGGAGGATCAGTTCAACCACACCACCCTCTTTGAATTTCCCATCGGCCTTGAAGTACAAGTCTAATGCCCATGAGAGAGCTGGGATCGTATTTACTGGATAGTATTCATCAGGGTCGGTCATTGGAACAAGTCACAACACGTATGAACCCTGATATGAATTTTCACTTATACATAATGGAAAAACTGATGGGCGTATTAACTTGTTCTAAAGCTCTTTCTTCTCACGAGACTTGACCAGAATCTCAGCCAGGTCGCTGAAGATGTCAACAATACCCTCACCGGTCTTCGCACTGCTCTCAAGGTATGGCATGTTGTGTGCGTCTGCAAACTCGCGACCCTCGGATGGTTCAACAACACGGTCTGGAAGGTCAGTCTTGTTTGCAACCAGAACTAGTGGAATATCCTTGCCAATCGCCTTCCTGAGTTCATCAAGCCACTCTTCTAGAACAATGAAGGTTCGGCGACGGGTGACATCATAGACCAGCAGTCCCCCGGAAGAACCCCGATAATACATTGGGCGAAGAATTTGGAACCGCGATTGGCCTGCGACGTCCCAAATCTGCAATTTAACGGTCGTTTTCGTCGAATCGGACCTTAATATCTCCACATTTTTGACTGCGAACTGAGAGCCGATTGTCGTTTTGTAATCCGTGCGGAAAAATCCGTGTGAGAAACGCGTGACGATGGCGGTCTTTCCTACAGCCCCTTCTCCTAACACAACGATCTTGAATAGATAGTCGTACGCACTACTCATTGATTTGCTCTCCTGCTGTTCGTATACACCGCGAAGCGTTTCTTGTGTGTTTTGACTGCAATAACAACTTATGAAGAGTCTGTGTGTGTACTCGTCAGGTCCTATGCAGTCAATAGCGTGAATAGGTGCTGCGCCGTCAAAACGTAAAAGGGCGTATGCGACTAATAAGGTTTCGCGAGATTGGCATCTATTAGTCCAGATAGTGAAAAGAATATATTTGGGGACGCGCATGGAGAAGATGGGTGGCGTTATGAGTAGGAAAATCGTAATAATGAAAAAAGAAGAGGACTTTTTGATTCATGTAACACAGGAACTGCTTAGTAAGGGAAGAATAGAGGATGCAGTGATGTTATGTAAATCTACAACAGCAATAATCCCAAAATCAGCTGTTGGATGGAGTTTGCTCGGATATCTTCTTTCAGAACAAAAGAAAACTGATGAGGCACTTGTAGCCCTTGAACGTTCGCTGTCGCTAGATCCCAAAAATGCAAAAACATTGATGAATTATGGAAATGTGCTCTTAACCCTTGGACGTCTTGAA
>JAEORG010000149.1 GCA_016841005.1 Candidatus Thorarchaeota archaeon
GCAAGATTGTTACACATGATTGAAGTTGCTATTCCTGCGCATCCATATCCTGTTGCTTCCGATACAAACGTTTCAGATAACAATGAGAGACCTGGACCACCAGCTTCAGTTGGAATATGAAGGTTCATGAGTCCTGCCTCGAAAGCTTTCTGAACGATCTCTTTCGGGAACTCATCTCGCTTCTCTATTTCATGAGCTCGTGGTGTTATGTGCTCAAGTGTGAATGCTTTGGCTCGCTCCCAAAGCTTTTGTTCTTTTTCAGATAGTGCGAAGTCCATCGTCAATCCCGCATGGTCGAATATCTACATCTTATTATGTCTTCGGAGTGGTGAAAAAATCGACAAAACCTCTATTATTGCAATAAAATTGCACAGTCCCAACCAGTTTTTATAGCTGAAATCTTCTCGGCACATAACTCAAGACGAGGTGTAAACACTACTTGCCCCTTAAAAATACGAACATTGTAAGTGCAGCACAGACTAAATTTGGAGCCTTGGAAGGCGTCTCTTTTCGAGAGATGTTTGCAGAAGCTGTAGACAAAGCGACGATTCAAGCTGGTATTCCAAAAAAGGATATTCAGGCTGCCTTCATAGGATGTTTCATACCTGAGATGATTGTTCATCAAGGCCATACTGCACCGCTTCTTCTCGACTTTGCAGGTTTGAAAGGAATTCCTGCAACACGACATGAAGCTGCGTGTGCGTCTGGTGCAACAGCACTACGTGCAGCTATTATGGCAATTGAATCCGGGTTGTATGATACAGTCCTTGTAGCAGGCGCAGAGAAAATGACCTCTGCAACAACGAACAGGGTGACTGAAGCATTAGCTGCTGCAGCTGATGATCAGTTTGAGTCAAGCATTGGGCTCACTTTCCCAGGAGTGTTCGGTATTGCTGCTGTTGCTCACATGCAGAAATATGGAACAACTGAAGAGGACATGGCTCGAGTTGCAGTAAAAGCTCACAAGAATGCGTCGACAAATCCTCTTGCGCAGTTCCAGAAAGAAATTTCTCTGGAAAAGGCAATGACTCCAAGATATATTGCTTGGCCTCTCAAGCTCTTTGATTGTTCTCCTATTTCAGATGGTGCCGCAGCATTGGTACTAACCTCCAATGAGAAAGCAAAGCAGTACACAGATCTTCCAGTCAAGATTACCGGAACTGGTCAAGCCTCTGCATCAATGAACCTATGTGACCGTTCAGATCTAACATCATTCAGTGCATCAGTTGATGCAAGCAGGCAAGCATACAAGATGGCTGGATTGGAAGCAAAGGACATGGACTTTGCAATAGTTCATGACTGTTTCACAATTGCAGAAATTATTGCCAGTGAGGACATTGGATTCTTCAAACCTGGTGAAGGTGCCAAAGCTGTTCGTGAAGGTGTCACAGCTCTTGATGGTGATAGGCCAATCAATCCCATGGGTGGTCTAAAGGCAGTAGGCCATCCAGTTGGTGCGACAGGAGTGAAACAAATAGTTGTTGCATACCGGGAACTCTTGGGTGATGCTGGACCCAATCAAGTATCCAATCATGACAATGCAGTTGTCCATAATTTTGGTGGAACAGGTGCTACGTGTGTTGTCAATGTTTTGAGGAGGGCTGATGCATGAGTGAGAAACCAACCGTAGAAGAATATCTACAGAACATTCAGGATGAACATTTTAAGGCGTACAAGTGTATAAAGTGTGGAACAGTTATTGCTCCTCCTTCAGGTTCGTGTTATAATTGTGGAAACAGCACAATGGAATGGACTGAAGTGAGTGGTAAGGGAAAACTTGTATCGTTTACAGTTATCCATATCTCTCCTGACGAATTCGTAGATGAAACTCCCTTCTACGTTGCAATCGTGGAACTTGCTGAAGGAACACGAGTAAGTGCCCGGCTTTTAGGATTTGACCCTCTCAAACCAGAAGAAGTCAAACTTGGCATTAAGGTGCATCTAACCTACGAAGAAGGAAAGACAGGTCGAAAGTACCTCGCATTCAGACCTGTTTAGAATAATAGATGAGGATCATTCTTGTGGTTCTCATCTTTCTCATTCTTATTCACAACCTCTATAATCTCTCTAGTACGCATGCAAATCAGAGGTAGAACCATTGGCGAAAAAGAAATTTGGCGATTTGCTTCGTATCGATCCCCGACCCGAAGAGTTGACTTTTACAGAACATGTTGACGGTCTAGATGTAGAGTTTGACCATCGATTACTTACCAAATATCTACCTATCACCTCAGGTGTTCAAAATGGTGACCAAACTCTTGCGAAAACTCTTGGAGTTGTGATTCCTGAGGTTACACGTCAGAACTTACTTGATACAGAATTCATTGGTGTCTATGGACGTGTAGTACGATCAAAGCAGACTCCTGATCTTGTATGCCTTCAATACATGTATGTATGGGATTATCAGGCTGTTCCAGCTCATGAAAGTGATTTCGAACCAATCTATGTCTACCTGGATAAGAAACGACAATTTGCAATTTACGACTTAGTCCACTATTGTGCAAGACGACTTGATTTTGAGCTCCCTCTTTCTGGAAAGGTAGGTCTCCGGGCTATTCCTGGATGGCATTCATTTTTACCAGCAGTTATCTCAGAGGATTCCCAAGACAGGAATCTCGAGGTAAAACCTCTTTCTGACCAACATCTCAGAGCATGGTGGTCAATTCCTGAGGAAACCCCTCGATTGAAGATTGTACGTCATATTAAAGATCCATTCCAATTGAAAGCTCCAGGACACTTTACTGATGCGCCAGATGAGAATGCAAGAACGATGTGCTGCACATTCCTAGAAATTGAGAAAGCACTTGCTGAGTTTGAAGATCCTAAGATTGCGATCATAGAAGGTATGAAACGAGCTTTTACTAAATGCGTTGGGATACTAGCTCTTTACAGACTTGGAGCATTTGTACAGTTGTTAACTGAAATGAATGATATTGGAATGATCAAAGCACCGATCTCATCCTCTGGAATAGATCTCATAGCTTTGGGAAATATGTTGAAAGAAGGAGTAGTTACCGTAACAAAAACTGGTCAAGATTTCTTCACAAAATTACTTTATGGCGATACTGATGAGGAATAATCAATTTATTCGATGGTTTGCTCTTTTTTTCTGATATTCGCCCAATCAATCCGAACTGCAAGATAGACTGTTACAATAAGAAGAATGATTCCTAAAACTTCAATTGAAGCCGAAATTGGGGTGACTGGCCCTCCAACTCCAAGTAATTCAAGGAACCAATCTAAGCTGAATCTACCTGCCCA
>JAEORG010000150.1 GCA_016841005.1 Candidatus Thorarchaeota archaeon
TGAGTGTTGAAACACGAGATAAGTGGAGACCGCAACAATGTCAAATGTTGAAAAACCATGGTACAAACATGTCTGGTTTAGTAGGTTAATCTACATCTTCTTAGCCATAATGTGCTTTCCAGCCATGACATTTACAATTCAGTTTGTAAGTGATGTGTCAGGATTAACACAATGGAGTCAAGCACATGGTCCATACTTCATTCTGAACGAATTTACAGGTCCTATTGTTATGACTAATTTCATCTTTATCCTATTCTACATTGGACTATCAATGGCTTTTATTTTCAAAGCATTTTCAACAACAGATGAAATGCCAATTGAATAGATTGAATATCACATTTCCAATTCATTAGGAAGAGTATTATCACGCGGTTGAATCTGTGCACATGGTGTTAGACCATTGAAGGATATCGCGGAATTTGCTTTGGACAAATGCAGAGACCTTGGGGCAACGTATGCTGACATCCGTATTGTGTCCGTGAAGGATGAAGATATCTCCGTCAAGCTTGGCAATATTTCGGTTCTCGAGTTACGAGAGGTTATTGGATTTGGGGTTCGCTGTCTCGCTGATGGTGGCTTTGGTTTTGCAGGTTCATATAACCTATCAAAGAATGAAGTACGTCGAGTTGCTGAACTTGCAGTGAGGATAGCTAAAGCTTCAGGATCAACTAGAAAGACACCAGTAGAACTTGTCGATGAGAAAGCTGTAGTAGATGATTATGCAACACCTTTCAAGAAAGATCCATTTAAGGTTCCAATTGAAGAAAAAGTAGACTTGTTAATGGAAGTCGATAAACGATTAGGAGAACATAATCCAGGAATAATCAAGTTTACTAACGCTGATTATCGAGGACATTCAGAGGATAAAATATTCAGTAGCACTGATGGGGCTTACATCACTCAGAAGATTGTTTTCTGCGGGGGTGGATTCTCGTGTATGGCTATATCTCCTGGTTCTCCACCACAACGACGTTCATACCCGGGCTCATTCAGAGGTGATTTCTCTACGAGTGGGTATGAATTTTTTGAATCAAGAAAACTCCTCGAAAATGTTGAAAGAGTTGCAGATGAAGCGATTGCACTGACTACAGCTAAGCAATGTCCAACTGAGAAAGCCACTGTACTTTTAGATGGTCATCAGCTCATGCTTCAAATCCATGAGAGTTGTGGACATCCCACAGAACTAGATCGGGTTCTTGGTACAGAAGCCGCATTTGCTGGTACGAGTTTCATGACTGTCGATCTTCTAAATTCTCTACAATATGGTAGTGAGCATGTCACAATTGTAGCTGATTCCACCAGCCCTGGAGGTCTCGGAACTTTTGGTTATGATGATGAGGGAGTCAAAGCAAAACGTGTTGAGCTAATTAAGAATGGATTATTTGTAGGATATCAAAGCTCTAGGGAGACCGCTGCTCTGATTGGTCTTAAGGAGAGTTCCGGAGGAATGCGTGCAGATGATCCACAGAAATTACCTCTTATCAGGATGGTAAATATCAATCTAGAGCCTACTGATTGGAAACGCAATGAGATCATAGAGGATACTAAGAATGGAATCCTAATGTCAACAAACAAGAGCTGGAGTATTGATGACAAACGTATTAATTTTCAATTCGGTACTGAGATTGCATGGGAAATCAAGAATGGAGAGATCGGGGAGCTAATTAAGAATCCAACTTACACTGGTATTACTCCTGAATTCTGGGGGACTATGGATGCGTCCTCGAAAGATGATTGGCGAGTTTGGGGTACTCCAAATTGCGGCAAGGGTCAACCTGGACAGGTTATGTATGTAGGACATGGTTGCGGAACTGCACGGTTCCATAATGTCAGAATCGGAATCTTAGGAGGGAAATAAGGTGAAACAGAATAGAGACCTTCTCCTATCAAAAGCTGAAGTAGTTCTCAAGGAAGCCACATCTTTAGGTGCTTCTCAAGCTCAAGCCACCGTTACTCTTAGGACTATGGGTCTAACCCGATTGGCTAATAGTATCATTGATCAAAATGTTTCAGAACATCATGCTAAGGTTCGAGCTCTTCTCTACTTTGGGAAGAAGAGCGGAGCTATTGAATTTGAGGTTTTTGAAGATAATGACATAAAACGTGCAGTAGAAAATGCAGTTTCTTTAGCTCGCATTTCTCGTGAAAATTCTGACTTCATTTCACTTCCTGGAAAGAAGAGTTACTCATCGTCGTTCGATGTCAATGGGTTAATCTGCGAAGAAACATATAACGCATCTCCTGAATTACGTGCTGAGTATGCTACACTTGCAATAGAAACTGCACATAGTATCGATAAGAGAGTGGATGCTGTCGCGGGTTATGTCCAGAATACAACATCCGAGCGAGTGGTCGTCAATTCCCTTGGTGTTGAAGGATATGAAATGAAAACCTTTGCAGACACACAACTCACAGTAATAGCAAGAGATGGAGCAGAAGAGGCTGCTGGTTGGTCATCTAATGCTCAACGAGATATTCGAGACCTCAAAGTTGAAGATGTAGCTCGGATTGCAGGTCAGAAAGCGGCTGATGGATTTGGATTGGAAGATCTTACACCAGGTGAATATGAAGTCGTGTTAGAGCCTGCAGCAGCAGGTGGATTGATGTTCTATACTACTCTGCTAGGATTTGGAGCAAGACGTCATCAGGAGTATATGACTTACCTAAGGGATAGAATTGGTGAAAATGTATTTTCTGAAAAGCTAGCAATATCTGATAATGCTTTAGACCCTCGCCTAGTCGGAGCATCTCTCTTTGATGATGAAGGAGTACCTCATCAAAAGGTCGATCTTGTTGAAGATGGTATTATCAAAAATCTCGTTTACGATTCAATGACAGCTGGCAAAGATGGAGTTGAGAGTACAGGTAACCATGCAAGATGGTGGGGTCCCGGTGAGCCAATTCCAAGACATGTTATCGTAGAAGAAGGAAAGGCATCGATTGAAGATATGATTTCTGAAACGAAACGAGGCGTATTGGTGACACATTTCCATTACATGAATCCAGTTAATCCAACTGAAGGAGTTCTTACAGCCTTGACCAGAGATGGAACTTGGTACATAGAGGACGGTGAAGTGAAGTATCCCTTGAGAACACTAAGATTCACCGATGAGATATTGAGATTCTTCAAGAACATCGATATTATTGGAGAACATTCAAAATTCAATACCCTTCCTCCGTTTGGATTAGTTCCAGGAATGAAACTACCGTCCTTCAGATTCTCTGGGTCGAGTAAGGAGTGAGTCACTCCTTTTATTACGACTCGGATAATTTTGCGGCTAATTGCTCACAATATTGATCAAAGACTCGGACGACCCTGAATTGGGTCTCTTTGGGACCATAAAGAAATGTGATATATTTCAATAATGCCAAATTGTGAAGCATAGATACCGATGGTTCGTTCCTTGAGAAAAAGTCTGCAATTCTCTCGTTGATGATCTCTTTTGCATTTTCGGTCTCTATTCGAATGATAGCTTCATGCTTAATCTCATAGATACACTCGTCAAATTCTCGGGTGTGTAAATGAGTTCGGATAGGTCCAATGAGAAAATTAGCAGATAACTCATCAGTTAGATTGTTGCTTCCAAGTTCTTCTACACTTTTATTGAAATCAACGAGTATTGACTCAACATCAAAATCTATCTTCCTATTTACCTCTTCTAGGAATTTTCGATATTGCTTCTTCCGTATCAGATCAAGATGTTGAAGGAATTCATTCTCAAACGCAGCGATTACTTCTCCAACTCCAGGAATCTTGATCTTCTCTCGTTTGTCTCTACTAAAAATTACATCTTCTTCCTCTGAATAGAACTGCAGATGGATGAGATATTTCACCATCAGTTCTAAATGATCAGACATAGATAAACTACCAATTTTAGAGGGAACATCATGGCATATATTCATACTTAGGAGTTATCGTTTGCACATTGCTCTATTCTACTGCATGCAGAATCATTGACAATGGAGATGTAATTATCAATTCTTCATCTCCACAATTGAATTGCATTCTGATATATGCATAATCTGGGAGGGATCCGTATTGCTCTGGAGTAAGTGCATGACTACCAATACCACCACAATACAAGTCAACAGAAGAGTTCGCAGGAATTGCACCTATCATTATTGGAATCCCTTGGCCATAGAATGATGTATAGAATGAGTAGATCACATCATGACTTGGAGTAAAGAGTGTCCCCATAATAGGTGTGAAATCACCAATTGCCTCCTGTCCAGTATTTGTGACATTAATTGTCAAAGAACAACCGATTGTCGTTGGCCCGAGATGCGGATCCATAGTACCGATATGTGTACGTACAACTCTGATCTCGATGTTTTCTCCAATTACTGCTATATTGAGATTCTCGGTATCTCCCGGATATGGATCAAGATCATTCGAAGGTCCAATAGATAAATAGTTCAAATAAGAAATAACAAGTGCGACTCCTACTATCATTATAATCGCAGATACTAAAACTATCACTCGAACTGTTCTCTTATTCAAAATCAAATCCCTCTCTTTTACACGACCTCAATTGACCATATAGATTACTGTCTTAATAGTTTTGATTGACCTTCACAAAAATGTTCTCTGGAATACCTTTCTT
Source organism: Candidatus Thorarchaeota archaeon (assembly GCA_016841005.1). Next base: position 4,605 of record JAEORG010000150.1, read on the forward strand.
GGTATGTTCAATATCACTGACTAGTAAGTTCCATCATTCAAAGAGCTAAATCTAAAATATTCAATTGTATCGATTGAAAGTAATCTGTGGTGCTAGAAATGGATGAACATCAAAAATGGACACTGGATATGCTGAATGCTCTTAAGAATGAACAAGTAGCAATCTTCAAGAAATATCAAAGTCGGGTCATCAATCCCGATAATACAGATGAGTATAAGGAAGCCAAGACAGCGTTTGATCAAGCAGATCGTACAATAAAGGCTATTGACTTAGACATCGCGATTCTCCTTACTGAGGGCGAACAGGAACCTGATTTTCTTGATGCAATATGGAATAAATTCAAGAAGCTCTTCAAAAGTGACAAATGGGGCTCTGGAGGGTGGTCTGGAGTTAGAGGGTAATTTGCAAAGAAAGAGTGTGAAAAGATTGCTTTAGGTACTTCTTCTAAGCAGTAAGATACTGAACATAGAGGTACATCTTCAA
>JAEORG010000151.1 GCA_016841005.1 Candidatus Thorarchaeota archaeon
GGTGTACATTTGCATCCACTTTTTCTATGTCAAGTTCGATATCCAAAGCGCACATTGGATATCTTCCTTTCATCAAGAGAGAGGAATACACAACATCAAGTGTGTTGTTCAATCGTTGATCTTCAATTGGTCGTTTTCTTATCGAGAAGAACTGCCTGCTTCGGTTTCCTCTTGAAACACTTGTGTCGGTGATAAATCCTTGAATTGTTATTCCTGCTTTCTGGTCATTAATCTCAATTAGACTGTTAGCAACATCCAATCCCCAGAGAGCAAGTACACGCTCCTGAGGAGTTTGATTACTCGGACAATCAAGGATCATGGTCCCGTCTCGGATATATCTGAATCCGATATCGTTACGGATGATTGCATGTTTCATGATAGTATCAAGAATTCGCTGGCTCTCAACTCTGGGATATGAGAGATGCTTTCTTCTTGCTGGAACATTCTTGAAGAGCTCTTTGACCTCAACCTTGGTTCCTTGAGCCCTAGAGGCATCAGAGATATCAGGAATCTGACCAGCTCGAGACTGAATCTTTGTTCCAATTTCCTCTTTTTCAAACCGCGTCACAATTTCCAAATTTGCTACTGCAGATATACTAGCTAATGCCTCTCCCCTAAATCCGTAAGTGAATATAGAATCTATGTCCTCTCTCTTTGAAATCTTGCTTGTAGAGTGTCGGAGCGTACAGACTAGACAGTCTTCCCTCTCGATTCCCTCTCCATTATCAGAAACTGAGATCAAATCAATTCCCCCACCCTCTATCTGAATGTCTATGTGTGTTGCACTTGCATCTAGCGCATTCTCAATGAGTTCCTTCACAATTGACGCTGGATTCTCAATAACCTCTCCTGCAGATATTAGTGATACTAGTTTTTCATCAAGAACTTTGATCTTCCCCATGTTTTACACCTATGACCTAGTGGGAGTGTATACAGTTTCTCCACCCAAGATTGTCATCTCGATTTCAATGTCCTTAATTCTTTCAGGAGGAGTTGCCAGGATATCACTAGAGAGAACTAGAAAGTCTGCTCTTGCCCCTTCCCTGATGATTCCTATTGTGCGTTCAATCATTGATGCATAGGCACTCTCGCGAGTATAACATCTGAGTGCTTCTTCGACTGTCAAGCGAACCAAAGGATTTGGATGTGTTGTAGCAGACCAAATCCCGTATAACGGACCCAAAGGCATTCCATCCGATCCGAATGCAAGACGTGCACCGTTATCAAGCGCTGTTCTAAACTGGTTCATCAACTCTACTCGTTCTTTCTCGAATCTTTGTTCATAGAGGCCTCCCTCAAGTTGCCACATCGATACGAAGTTAGGTTGCATTGAAAGAATAAGACCGAGAGATACTGCACGACGAATCTGTTCTTCGCTGATTAATTCTGCATGTTCGATACGATGACGTTGGCTTCTAACGAGTGCTTTTGATTCTTCACTATTATTACATGACGAAATATACTCCTCAAACGCAGTGAGTATCATTTCAATTGCCCTATCACCTATAGCATGCGTAACAGTTTGAATTGAACCCTCAATCGCTTTGTGAATGATTTTCTTGTACTCTTTCTTTTCCATGAGTAGCATGCCTAGATTATCTTTAGATCCCTTGTATGGCTTAGATACAGCAGCAGTCCCAGCTCCTATTGATCCATCAGTGAATATTTTCAGACCACCTATCCTTGTTAGTGGAGTACCCATCCCAGTAGTGATTCCAAGTTTGAGTAGATGGTTAAGCTGTTCATGTGGGATATTTATCACCATTCTTGCACTCATCTCATTTCTTTGCTCAATGGCTCTTATATGACGCAAGTATCCTTTGGAAACATTATCAATTCCTGTTGTGATACCTAATGAGGCTGCAATCTTTGTACCATCTACAACTCCTTGTTGGATTTCTTTTGGCGTACCTTGGAATGCATCATACATCTCATCAATATCTTTGAAAACTCCATTTGGGTTTCCATTCTTATCCTTCTCCACGCCTTCGTGCTTAAGATTGACTCCAATCCTCTGGATTCCAAGTGTATTCGTGGAAATTAAATGCCCATCAATTCGAATAGCGACTACTGGTTTGTCTTTTGATACCTTGTCTAGATCTTTTGCTTTGAGATACTTTTTCGATGACCAGAAGCTTTCATCATATCCCCACCCAACAATCCATTCTCGATCCGGATTAATTTCTGCATACTTTCTCAGGATACTTATTGCCTCTTGAGCTGATTTGGCATTGGTGAGATTTGCTTGTCGAGAACGAATACCAGAACCGGTAAGATGAGTATGACCATCCACAAATCCAGGAACTACAGTTTTACCTCCGAGGTCCATAACCCTATACGCATGGGGAATAAGATCGATTACATCCTCGTCATTTCCAACAGCAATAATCTTGTAGCTTTTAACTGCCATTGCAGTTGCTCTCGGTTTTTCAGGATCCATTGTGATAATATTACCATTAACAACCACAAGATCAGCTTCAATCTTCACTTAGGATCTCTCCTTCATCTACGAGGTAACTCATGCATATCTTTCTTGCCTATGAATCATCCACGAGTTACTTTTTTGGGACTTTTTTCCAGTCTGCCAGAAACTTCTCAATACCGACATCGGTTAATGGATGATTGACCATCTTATCAAGAACAGCAGGAGGAATTGTTGCAATGTCTGCACCAAGGAGTGCTGCTTCATATACATGCAATGGATGTCTAATGCTAGCAACGATAACTTCTGTAGCAAAACCGTAGTTAGAATAGATGTCAACAATATCAGAGATCAATTGCATTCCAGTATGACCTACATCATCGAGGCGTCCTATAAATGGTGAAATAAAAGATGCACCAGCTTTGGCAGCAAGCAATGCTTGATTTGCACTAAAACACAGTGTTACGTTTGTCTTGATACCTTCATCAGCACAAACCTTTGTAGCTTTGAGACCTTCCCACGTTAGGGGAATCTTGATAGCTGCGTTTTCTATCCAGGTATTTAGCTCTCGTGCTTCTTTGAGCATGCCTTCTGCATCCTCTGATACTACTTCAAGGCTGATTGGTCCTTTCACAAATGACGCAATCTCATCGATAACCTCCCGGAATTCCCGACCTTCTTTTGCCACAAGACTTGGGTTGGTTGTCACTCCATCCACCATACCTCTCTCGTGTGCCTTGCGAATAGCTTCAACATTTGCTGTATCAATAAAGAACTTCATTCTACTCATCTCATACTGGGGAATCTGTGAGTAGATTTTCTGATGATTCATATATTACATTGTCTATGGGTCACTTGCACGCTGCTCTTAGATCCCTCACCGCTTGAGCGATATCTTTAGCCTTAAAAACCGCAGACCCTGCAATGAAGAAATTAGCTCCTGCCTTATACAATGGTCCAATTGTAGTCGTATCCACACCGCCATCAACAGCAATGTGAACTCCTGGTTTATTCTCATCAAGCATTTCCCTGAGTCGACGAGTCTTCTCCAATGCGTTTGGAATAAATTTCTGACCACCAAAACCAGGACACACACTCATCAAAAGAACTGCATCCAGTTTGTCGATTAATGGTTCAACCCAATCTACTGGTGTTCCTGGATTAAGTGTAATTCCAGCCTTTGCACCTAAATCGGTAATCAACTGAACTGTTCTATATACATCGTAAGACGCCTCAATATGAGGATAGATTAGATCAACTCCTGCATCAACAAACTTTGGGATGTACTTGTCCGGGTTTGTAATCATCAGATGTGCATCAAGAGGTTTCTTGGTTATTCTCTTCATGGTTTCTGCAATCATCGGTCCATACGAAATATTCGGGACGAAGTGACCGTCCATTATGTCAAGATGGAAATATTCAGGATCTCCTTCTTCTGCTTTCTTGATATCATCTTCAAGTCTTGCAAAGTTGGCAGAAAGGATTGAGGGAGAGATTATTGGGTCCATGATTGATACCATCCTGAGAGGCAAGACCCAAGAATCCCTCGACCGTATTTAAGATTCTCCTAAAGGATTGAAATCAGTCCTTAAGCAAACGAACCACATATCGATTACAGAACAGTGCTACTAGAAATGAAAGACTTAGTTGGACTAGAAGGCAGAGCATGTGAAATCCAGTAAGAATCATTACAAGCCCATACCCTACTAGAGGGACAATTCCCAGCAGCCCCCCAACAATTCCAGCTATAAAGACCAATGATGTATTTCCGGTGAAAGAGATAGCTACCGCCCTTCCTCCTCCTTGTAATTTGTATATGATACCCCCAGATAGTGTTGCAATTCCATAACCTGCTGGAACTTGTGCAACAGGTATCAGTAGCACTAGCGGAGTGATGAGTTGTTGAAGAGCAAGTATGACTGTAATCAATGTAAGGCTCACAATGTATATTGGATACGCAATTCCAACCTTAGCCCGAAGAGTCATCCTTGTACTCTGAGGTAGGCCTTCTTGTATTGATGCCCCTTGTGAGTCAAACATCAATATAGATACAAGCGAAATGCCTCCGAATAAGTTGGCGTATTCGATTGCAACCAATGCAGTCATACTTCGGACACCCCCACCCCAGAAGGCAATCATTGGATAAATCATAATCAGCAGAAAGAATGGCATAACAAAGACAAATGCTGAGCCAATATTTTTAGTTGCAAGTTTAATGTCCTTTCGGATTAGAGCTTTTAATGGTGAGGTCACCTCTATGGCAATATCCCTAAGCAATCCGATTCTTCCTTCTGTAGTTCCACCTAGACTTACTTCTCGAAGTGATGCACCTGCGCTCTGAAATGATTTTATCGCAATCACAGAGTAAACACCTGTAGCAACAATCCCTATCAGAATTGCTTCAATATTGAAGGAGATTCCGTAAGTTACTGTTGAACTCAGGAATCCAAACGAGAATGGAAATATCATTGCTAGAACTGTATAAGCACTAGGACCTACTGAGGCTGCTATTGCTACAACAATCTGGACAACTTCATACATCACACTCGATATCATGTAGACGCTAACAAAGCCTAATACAAGTCCAAATGTTGCTGCGAGGCGAACAACTGTAGACATCCGTGATTCATCCGCACTATGTGTTTTACGATGATACCATTTGGCAAATCTGAGCAGAGCGCCTATTGAGATACATACAGTTGCTGTACAACCAACAAGTGCAATGAGTGCGGCTAATGGTCCAAAAATAATCAATGATGCTGTAGGATAAATGGTCACAAGAAATGCTGCTGGTGCAATGAAAACTCGTGCAAATGAAAGTATTGAAAGATTCTCAAGTTCTTTCTTACTTAGTGGAAGTGAACTTGGTAAACGCATAGCTCCTGATACAAAGAATCCTGTTGTAGTTGTCAGGTTGAGAAAGAATAGGATCACGAAGCTGAACAGTAGGAATAACCCGAATCCTAGTGCCATTCTGACATCAGGATTTCCTATAGCTGTGTCAAATCCGACCATACCTATTGTAATTGCTGCTAAAGTAATGACAAGAACTCCTGATAGTAATGCGGTTATTCTTGACGAGGATCGTATCTGTCTTGCAATTTTCTCAGGATTCTCTTTTACGCGCGAGAGATTAGTTGGATTGGTTTCAAGATAGCCCTTGAACCTGACCTCAGTAGCGATGACTCCCGCTAGACGCCATCGTTCTGAGAATTTCATTCTTCAAGAGCCCTCCTTAGTGTATCAACTCCGATCTTTACATCTTCTTCATCCTCTGTCAATCTAAGGAAGATATTTTCGAGTGTAGCTCCCTTGTCGTTTGTCTTGGAACGTAATTCCGCGAGAGTTCCCATACCAACTAGGATTCCATCATCAATTATCGCAACTCGATCCACCAAACCTTCCGCGACTTCCATGATGTGAGTGCTAAGTAATACAGCTCCCCCATTATCAACATGTATCTTGATAATGTCCTTCATGATTTTCGTGGTTCTTACATCTAGACCACTGAATGGTTCATCTAGAATAAGGAGTTTGGGCGCATGAAGCAGAGCCGCAATGAGCATTGTTTTCTGTTTATTTCCTTGAGAGAGGGTTACTATCAGGGTATCATAGTATTTCTCGAAATCCAGAGCTTTTACGAATTCTGTTACTCTTCTAGTCATCTTTTCTGCAGAGAGTTCTCGGATGCTTGAGATGAAGTTGAATAATTCTCTAGGAGTGAGAGAGTCGTATAGTTGAATCTCTTCTGGCACATATCCAACGACTTTCTTGACTTCGATTGGGTTATCGTTAGATGATATTGAGAATACATTAGCTTCTCCACTATCTGCATCTAATAGACCCATCAATACCTTAATTGTAGTGGACTTTCCAGCACCATTTGGTCCAAGAAGGCCAAATATTTCTCCTTCTTTTACCTCAAAGCTGATACCATCAACAGCTACTAAGTCACCATATGATTTTACTAAATTATTAATTTCTACTGCTGCCAATATAATGGCCTCCATCGATAACCGCTTTCTGTATTTGCTCCAGTATCGATTTATACTCTGTAGTACAAAGTACTTTGTAATAATATAAGATTTCCTTGGAACGCAATGCGATTATCATCGCATACTACTTGATCAGGAATGATATTATTCTATCAACCTTGACCAGTCTGTCAATGAATGTTGACCTATTATCAGGTAGACATCGGATTAAATTTAGATAAGGTTGCGGTGCAACGCAAATTCTCATTTTCTTCGAAGTTTATCACAACAAATTGTACAATCTTCTCCAGATATTATTCAACCCTGTTAGAACGGAAATTACTAGATAATGATACTAATCCAACAACAACTAGTAATGTAGGGCCGATAATGTACCCTGCCCACAGAACAAACGCGAAAATTGCTACAATGATAAGCTTCGCGCTATCCTTTCTACTAAGATTCTCCCTCACAAGAATTCTTGTTGCAATGAACGACCCAATTAGCGAGTTCAGTATTACGAAAATAGTCACAACAATTAGAACATTAATTGGAGCTCCTAGGAGTGCAATTATTGTATTTTGAATAATAGAGAAACTGGTTGCGCCTATCATTAGTGATCCAATAATACCAATAAGATTCAGAGGTTTTACATCTGTCTTCAATGAGGGCTTTCTATAGAGCAAGAAACCCAGTCCTATCATGAATGCAGCAACAAACAACGCAAAGATTTCAAAGTAATCCTGCCCGTCCCATTTATGGACTAAGATTGTAGTCAATGGTATACTAATCCAATCCCAGAGCGTATACGCTTCTATATGACCAAATACTATACTATATCTCTCTCCTGAATCCGGTTCATAGATTGCAATATAGTAGGTTCCAGTTTGAGGTGCTGGAAAGTCAACGTCCGCTACAAGATAGAATACACTTGGTGTGAATCCTTCAAATTCTGCAAATTCAGGTTCTGAATCAAAGACCATGACTCCTGCACCTTCAGGTATTTCAAGATAACCTGGTGGAGTGCTTTGATTTGTGAGTCCCGGTCCCATGATTACAAGAATGGGTCGAAAATCAGTTTCTACTAATTCCATGGGGATAGCCAACCTGACATCTATTCTTTCTCCACTGGAATAATTAGCTTTGAAGTACTGAGGTTCAGCACCTTCATGTAATTCTGTATATGCAACCCATGAATTTTGAGGATCAATAATTTCTGTCGCTGCATCAAGTGACTCTCCTCCGCCTCCAATAGGTATGTGTGCCATTGCGGTTGCAGGAAGAAGGAATAGAGATAACAAAATCCCAAATGTTACTGCCCGCCAAAATTGCATTTGCTATTGATGGTCAAACCATTTAAAAAATTAAGTTGGTTGCAAAACATTATCTCCTTTCTCTCAAAATTTTACATAATACCGTGCACTTGAGGTAATGTATCGATGGTTGATGACATTACATTTGCATCCCGATACGCATTATTAGGGCAAGGTCTTCTATCCATGCTCTTTGCATTGATTGGGTTCTATCAAGGTCAACCATACATGAGTAATGAAGTGGCTCAGTTCTACTTTCTATACCCTCTTGAACTTGCAGTTATCACTCTATTGTTTGGCATCATCACATCATTCCTCACTCATTATCGCAAGGAAAAGATAGCTCAGAAGTTCCCGCAGAATATTGGAGAATTTTTACTCTTGTATGGATTGGCTTATTTGGCGATTGTAGCCTTTACACAAGCAGACCCAGTTTGGTTCACGCCTGTATTATTCATTCCGAGTGGATTAGCGTTATTGTTTAGTATTATTCTACTACTTCGTACAAACTACATGAATGTCATATCCAGTTATACTGATTTTTCATATACTGCAAGAAACATTGGGATTACAATCTTTGTTTGCACACTCCTACTTGACATTGGTGGGTTCTATGGTTATATCACTGGTCTACTCAGTAGATCTACTATGGTGGCATTCTACTTCCTCGGGATTCTTTTCATAGCCCTTGCTTATCTTATCCGTCATTATAGAAGTGAATATGCTCTCCAACAATCTCGCTTGAGCGAACAGTATTCTAATTCTTGAAGATAAAGTCTGGAAAGAGTGTGTTTTTAATAAATAGAGATTGGAAGTCTGTGTTTCCAGCTAGACTCACATGTTTAACTCGTTGAGCAATCTTCTCAGCTTCTCTACGTTCAACTGAAGAGAGTAACATCATCTTTGCTCCTTGACCTGCAGTGTTACCTATTTGCTGTATTCTAGCCAATGACACATCAGGAATGAGTCCGATTCTTAGTGCTGCCTCAGGTCTGATGTAATTCCCGAATGCACCAGCAAGTAGAACTCTATCTATCGAATCCACTCCAATCTCAGCTTTTCTTATCAGAATCTCGATTCCTGCCATGATGGCAGCCTTAGCTGATTGGACTTGTCTAACGTCTTTTTGTGTAAAGAGGATTCTCTTGTCGAGATCATGTTCTTGAACATCCACGACAATATATCCAATACCTACGTCCGAATCTCGAATCACTCGCTTGGATTCAAGCAGCCGACCCTTTGGAGTTACCAGATCCAACCTTCTTAGCTCAGACACAACATCAACTATACCCGACCCACAGAGGCCTTTTGGGTGTTCATGCCCTATGACTGTGATATCAGGAACTTCGTCTACATCAGAAATTGTGAGATGTTCGATTGCTCCGACCTGTCCTCTCATTCCCCGTGAAATGGTGGCTCCTTCAAATGCCGATCCTGCAGCAGTGGAACTAGCGAAGAGTTCTCCTTTTTTTGAGAGTACTATTTCTCCATTTGTACCTATATCAATCCCCAACACAACTTCATCAGATTGATGCAACCTCTGAGATAGAACAAGTGCTGTAATATCACTACCCACAAATCCAGCAATTAAAGGTCCCATGTAGATCTCTGCATTTGCCTTCTTGAATCCCAGTTGTTTAGTTTTAATGACTACTGCTTCAGTTGATATAGGTGAATAGGGTGCAACGCTAAGTGGCGATGTATCTAGTCCAAGAAAGAAATGATGCATCGCTGTATTTCCTACTACAGAGATTCTGGTGATGGCATCCTCCTTCACCCCTATATCATCCAACATCCGTGATTCTAATTCTTCAATGCTCTCTACTAATTGAAGTTGTAATGCTATTTGATTTGAATCGTTTTCTAAAGCAGCTGTGATACGCGTGACAATATCTTCCCCATAGGATACCTGTGGATTCAAAGTAGATGAGGAGGCTACCTGTTCACCTGAACCCAGATCCATTAGATATGCTACTATGGTTGTTGTTCCAATGTCTACAGCTAATCCGTATTGTCCTGAGAAACCTTTGTCAACAGATATCTCAACATTGTCTAGCGTAGCTTCAGTAAGAATCCGAGAATCGACCGCGCCAGAAACCAAGACAACTCTTGATACACCTTCAATGGCGTGTTCACAGGCTAATCGCACACCTAGCTCTATTTCTTCCCTCTTCAGGTATCCTCTTTCGTTCTCAGATATTGTAGGAGATGGCTTGATTATTATCTTACATTTTCCACAAGTCCCCTTACCTCCACATTCAGTTGAGATGTATTGACCACTCTGTCGGATGGCTTCAAGATACGATGTCTTATCAGTAACCAGTATCCTCTGTCCTGAAGGCTCGAGGATGAGAAGATGCTTGTTCACTATCAACCCACCTAACTGATTAGGAATCTTGGATGTGGCTTCTCTGGAAGCTCTCTGTTTTCAATGAGAATTCCTGAAAGAGCTGCATCGACCATCGCAACTGACGGATAAATTACTGGTGCATTCTTAGCAGGTCCAATCAAAACAAAATCTGCACCAAGGGATACAGGCATCAGATTTGAGCCAACCATTGCTGGCGTCTTGGCATCTATTCCGAACTTTGGTACAAGTCCCTTCCAAGTGCTGATTGCATTGTGCGCTCCGTTACCGACAGGATACCCATACTTGTCTTTTAGTAGATGCTGAGCTTTACAAGCAATGCCCAATGTGGGTATATCCATGACACCAGTGTCAAACATTATTTTAGAGATCCCTGCATCTTGTGAGATCTTAATCAATTTGTCAGCTACTTCGACGCGTTTGGTATAGGATATCATTGACTTTGCATTAAAGGTGAGAATAAGTGCACTCTGAAGACCAGAGTTTCTTATCACTTGATATAACTCAATTTCAGAACTTGGAGTAATCGAATTCAAGACAACTCTGTCGAGGAAACCTGCCTCCTTCGCACCCATTATTCCAGTTGCATTGACCTCAGCCGAATCTGAGCCATCAATAAGAAGTGGAAAGTCAGTAGCATCTGCGAGGAATCTCAAGTATTCATCAATTGCGATACAAGATGTAGCGATTACATCTAGCATAGTTGGTAATCCTGTCTTATCTGAGAGTTCTTCAAGCATGTTAAGCATTGACTCAGCTTTAGGTTTGTCAAACTCCCCCTTCTCCGCATTCAAGACTAATTCGTCCTTTGTGTAGAAGATAGAGGGAATCATCACAGTTGGGTTCTTTCCTGGATACCCCCCAATCTTTGTATTGCCTATTTCTAGAACCTTCTGTTCAGTCGAGTAATTAAACAAGACAGGTCTCTCCAAGCTTTCCTACATCTCTGGAGTTCTTCTTAAGAGTAGTTATTGGAGTGGACAACATCATCAGAATGCCAAAAATCAAGAAAGCCGTCTAAGTCTAAGCCTCGATGGTGTCCCAAATCCTCTTGCTCAACAACATAGTCTTTGTCACGAATAACACCTTTGAGAATGTGTCGTTCGTTCCATGTTGCTGACCATCAATCTACCCAACGCGTTGTTTTAATCGCTCGACCATATGTGATTGTGTTTATGGCCCCACTCAACACGTCAGGCACAGACGCCAACGTTAGCGTACTCCTTAGACGGCCTTCTATATATTAGATAAGTATTGTATTAAAGTCTCTGCCACATTGTTTAATCAAATATAATGCCCTCAGCTCTCAAAATAGCATCAAGGTATTTGTCAGGAGATATCTCAGTAGTTGTTACATGATCCACGTTGATGATATAGACACTGTCTACTTCCGACATCTTCAATGAATCCATGAGGATTGGTGGGTTATGATAGAACTCGTTACATCTATTCAATAGTTCTTCCAATTTCACTTGATTCCTCTGCTCAGGAGGCAACATCAATATCCTGGGAATCTGTAGCACGTGGTAGTTAGGAGTCGCCATACCAAACCTGTGACTGTACCTACAATAGCGAGCAATCTTTGCTGCTACTCTTGCTGTCTGATATCTCCCGGGATATGACGCAGCCTTTGGAGGTACAAATCCAGTTTCAACTTCAACAACAAGAGCTTCAATATCCTCAGGCAATCCTAACCGCTCAGAGATTAGGATACTCTCAATGTCATAATCGATTTCGGGTTCTTTCTTTCTAGTTGCGAACAGATCTGCACTTAGTTGACCACCAAGAAGTGGATGTTCAACTTGAACACTATACCCCTGTTCTATGAGATGCGTAGCACAGATGACCTGCAAAATACTATGGTTTATCTTCACCAGACGCTTTCTGTTCAATTCAAATAGTCTATCTCGGATAGGTATGAGTTTGTCCATGGTCCCAAGTTTTGTCGCTGGTTCTAACTGATCTAATAAAACATCTATATCATGAGCGAATCTGTTTCTTACCAAAGAAACCACCACAGGGAACCAATCTACAATCTTCTTCCATCCTTATGAAGCCGCTGTACATGGTCCATTATAGTAATGACATTTATTTGAGAGTAAATATAACCTGATATCGAGGGTAGTGAGATGGATTATCCAGTTCAGTTCTTGAGCGAACCAGGGAATAGACTCTTTCTTGATACAGTCAATCTCTTCTTACCCAATGAGTCATTCTATGCGATAGCAGAGTACAAGAAAGGATTACTGGTGCTCACAAATAGACGACTCGTACGTGTAGAGCAAAAGATGAATTGGGATTACAAAAAAGGACATTCTGCGGCAGGTATAATGTCTATGGTGCATCATCTAGATATGATTGTTAAATTAGTTCAAGAAAAGAAAGACAGATGGACTCTTGAAACGAAGACACCTGATCACACAGGATATCCACTGAAAACCCAAGGAAGAACTCCCGTTGTTCAAACCGCATCATCTAAGATTCAACCTTCTGATTATAATAAGAAAGGCACGGATTTCAACGATGCTTTGCTGATGATGTCTTCTGAACTTGCTTCGATCATAGATGATTTGAAAGCCCGGTCATTTTCAAAAGAATACCTATCCTATGTTGAAGTTCTTCAACTGTTTGAAGGTGCAAAACCAGAGTGGACACAAGAAATAACTGTTCAAAGTGAATTAGATTCGTATCTTATACCAGGATTATTTTCGATAATCGACAAACACTTCATAACAACGCGTCCCGGTTATCAAAGAGTCAAAGATGCTGATAGGTTTGTAACATCTGATGTGATTGCCGTGACTAACAGCTACGCTCAGAGTTCAAGTGGTCAATATTTACCTACAGTGATACTCAATTTCAATCAGACATTGAAAATGGGCTCAGAATACATTGAACTTGTACCATATGGTGACTTAGACGCGACTAGTTGGCAAACAGTAGCAATCAATCAACCATGGATTATAGCGGATGTGCTTTCCTATATGAATTCTGAGAGGATGCAAGCCAATATTGCGACAGGTCCATTCTCTAATCCAAGATATTACTATTAATCACGTCTTTTCTTTGCCTCGTCCTGTAATTCCTTCAATCTCACAAGAGCATCCATAGGAGTTGTCCTATCTAGGTCCATATGTTTTATCTGCTCCACTATTGGATCGTCTATCGTTAGTGCTTCGAGGCTTGTTTGCAACTTTTCCTTTCCAGCACCATCAGAAGTATCTAAGGTGACAGAATTCTCCTGTTCTAATTTTACAAGCATCTCTTTCGCTTTGTTAACTACAGAGTCCGGTACTCCAGCTAATGCCGCAACATGAACACCATAACTTCTGTCAGTTCCACCATCTACGACCTTGTGGAGGAATACAATAGTATCACCAGTTTCTCTAGCAAGAGTATGAACATTCTTGACGCCATGATAGAGATTTGCCATATCCGTCAGTTGATGGAAATGAGTTGCAAACAGAGTCCTAGTCTTCATCTGAACAATTCGTTCTGCTACTGCCCAAGCAAGAGCCATACCATCAAACGTTGAAGTTCCTCTTCCAATCTCATCGAGAACTACAAGAGACCTCTCTGTAGCATTATTCAGAATGTTTGCTGTTTCAATCATTTCCACCATGAATGTGCTCTGACGTGCAGTAAGATCATCGAAAGCTCCGACTCGAGTAAATATTCTGTCAACGATTCCAATCTCTGCACTCTTAGCAGGAACAAATGATCCCATCTGTGCAAGTAGGACGATGAGAGCTGCTTGACGCATGTACGTACTCTTACCAGCCATATTAGGACCAGTCACAATGATGAGTGAGGTACCGCCATCTCCAATCTCCAAAGAATTAGGCACGAACTCATTAGGTCCAAGAATCATTTCGAGAGATGGATGTCGCCCATCAACAATCTTGATTCTTGTTCCATTAGTCAACCTTGGTCTTGTATACCTGCGATTGACAGCGACCTCTGCAAGAGACCCCAACGTATCAATATTTGCTATAGAAGTGGAGTTCTTACGGAGTTGCTCCAGGTGAGTCTGCACTTCGCTTCTTAATCGCTCGTAAATCTCGTACTCCATCTTGTTGATTTTGTCTTCTCCTGCAAGTACCGCAGCTTCCTTCTCTTTTAGCTCTGGTGTAATGAATCGCTCTGCATTTGCGAGAGTTTGTTTTCTCTCGAAATCTTTAGGTACAAGACTCAAGTTGGATTTTGTGACCTCAATATAGTAACCAAAGACTTTGTTGTAGCCTACCTTAAGTGACTTGATACCTGTTCTTCCTCTCTCTCGTGCTTGAAGCGACGCTATCCATTTCTTATCGCCGCTTATTCCTGCTCGCATCTCATCTAGTTCTTTATCAAAGCCTTCGCGAATCATCCCTCCTTCCCTTACAGTGATTGGTGGGTCATCGACAAGACCCCTCTTTAGAGTGGAATGAAGGTTCATCAATGGGTCAATAGATTTCTCTGCTTCTTTGAGCATCTTAGACTCTACAGATTTTAGTGATTTCTTGATGGCTGGTATCTTTCCCAAGGCGTTTCTAAGAGCCACTAGATCTCTGGCTCCTCCAGTACCGAAAACTACTCTACTAACGATACGCTCGAGGTCTCCGAGGTTACGCTGACTATCAGAAAGAGTCTTACGGAGAGTAGCAGTTCTAGCAAGTTCCTCAACAGAATCAAGTCTATTTTCAATCTCAGAATTGTCACACAACGGTTGGAGCAACCACTGTTTCAATTTCCTTTTACCCATTGGAGTGATTGTCTTTCCTAAGACCTCAAACAGTGTTCCTCGTGCACTATTATCTCTCGCATTTCTTACTAGTTCCAAGTTACGTTGTGTGGTCGAATCTATGATCATGTGACTTTCTGTGGAGTAAGTTCTTAGCCTAGATATGGTTGTGGCATTACCTCTATGCATCTCAGCGATATATGATATTGCAGCTCCTGAGGCTCCAATGGCAACAGTCATGTCTGTCAAGCCAAAACCATCGAGTGTTGTAACTCCCATCTGTTTCTTTAGTTGCTCTTCACCAGATCTAGAGGAAAACTCTACATCATTTCTATATGTGATATGCGGACCAATCTCTGCTAGAGCATCAATGAATTTCTGTTCTTTGCGATAATTATCTGGAAGTAGAATCTCAGATGGTTTCAATCGTGAAATCTCACTCAGTACACTATCATCCATTAGATTTCCTTTTACCTCTGTTGTGAGGAATTCACCAGTCGATACATCTACAGATGCAATACCAACTACACCATTGTCTTCAATGAGAGACATGAGATAGTTGTTTGAAGTATCTTCAAGCATGTTTGACTCTAAAACAGTTCCAGGTGTTATGACCCTGACCACATCACGTTTTACCAATCCTTTTGCTTCAGAGGCATCCTGAACTTGGTCTGCAATTGCTACTGTGAATCCCGCTTGTAGGAGCTTTGCGATATAGCCCTCAACTGCGTGATGAGGAACGCCGCACATCGGCCATTTATCAACCCCATCTCCTCTCGATGTTAAGACAATGTCTAGTGTTTCGCTAGCACTTTTTGCGTCCTCATTAAACATCTCGAAGAAGTCCCCCAGTCTAAACATCAGAATGCAATCTGGATACTGCCTTTTTAGCTCCAGATATTGCCTTTGCATAGGGGTTCGTTTCTTCATCCTACTCCCTGCTAATGGTATCGTGAGTGCTACGCATTAATAATCGCATCGCAACGATGCATCTATGTCTGTCAGGTGGATTTATAGATGATTCAATGTGTTGCCTTCATAACTCAATAGGTGCTGATATTAATCGTGGAACCATCGTATGATGCCATAGTAGTTGGTGCAGGACCCGCTGGAAGTAATGCGGCAAGAACGATAGCAAAGAATGGCTATAAGACTCTTTTAATTGACCGTAGGAAAGTTATTGGTATTCCTGTTCAATGCGGTGAGTATCTTCCCACTCCACGTGAAATGAATGATATGTTTCCAGAATCCCCTAGAACTCAAAGGCTGGCAAATCCTCCCAAAGAGGTAATCACAAACAAGACAACTCATATGTCACTTTGTTCTCCTCGCTCAAAAGAATACAGATTCAAGCTCGAAGCTAATGTGGTTGACAGAGTTCTATTCGATCAGCATCTTGCAAATCAAGCATCGGATGCAGGTGCAGCTATCTCTCTGAATACCAGAGTGATCGCGCGGAATCAAGAGAATGTTCTGAGAGTGAAAATGGAGAGTGGCATTCAGCACATTAAAGCAAGAGTCATCATAGGAGCAGATGGGCCTCAGTCAATTATAGCAAAGTCGATTGGATGTCACTACCATGATGAGATACGCGACATGAGCCAATCCTTACAATATGTCATGGAGGGAGTTGAGTTTAATCCTCAGCATCCCAAGATGTTCTTCGGTCACAGTGTCGCTCCTGGGGGATATGCTTGGGTTATACCAAAAGAGGAGGGCATCGCGAATATTGGATTTGGACTAAGACGTTCTTTTATGATTCCAGGGGTTGCATTGAAATCTTATCTAGATAACCTGCTCAGAAAAAATCCAATTGTTACACCGCATGTCAAGAATGCAAGAATACAATCTCGCGTTGCTGCAAGTATTCCAGTAGGAGGCCCAGTTAGACCATCTTTTACTAAATCTGTCCTTTTAGCTGGTGATGCCGCTGGGCATGTTATGGCTTCAAATGGTGGTGGAATTCCAACCGCGATGGCTGGTGGTGAAATTGCGGGTGAAACGGTTGTTGACCACTTCAGCAAGGGTTCAAGCCTTGCAGAATATGAGCGGCGATGGAAGAAGGAGTTTGGTGTTCAACTTTACTCAGCACTAGCTATTTTACGTGTAGCTGATTGGATGATGCGAACCGACTCTCTTACAGAAGTTGCAATGAAACTGTCTGGATCAATCTATCTTGAAGACGTAATTAGGTGCAGATTGCCAAAACCTATCTCATTCGGGACACCTCTGATATCAAAATTGTTCCAGTGGCTTTGAACTGTATCTATTCTCATCAGGATAAAAATGAAAGCCTCCCATCATCTCATAACGTACTCGAATGGTGGGAATCCAATGACAAACCTGGTTCAAGTCTTAAGGCTCAGTCAAAGCTCTTGGAACGACTAGTTACTAACATGGAAGTTTTATTTCAGGAGAAGACCTGATATTAATGGGCCTCTCTCCAATTTCATTAGCTTAATTCCATTAGGTCGATGAATAGGTCTTCAATATTTACGACCTTGATATCATGACCATCCCGTTGCACTGCATCTAGAAAGTTAAGCTTGCAGAATACGCAGGAAGATATCAGAGTCGTTGCACCGGTTTCTAATGCCTCCTGAATTCTTTTAGACGCGATATTAGTTGCATTATCACCGAACCCAGCCTTGAATCCGCCTCCAGCACCACAACACTTTGAATTGTATCTGTTTCGTTCCATCTCCACAAATTTGATGCCTGGGATGCTCTTAATGACTTCTCGAGGCGCATCAAGAATTCCTACATGTCGCCCCAAGTGGCATGGATCATGATATGTCACCGTTTCATCGTAGCCATTCTTCCAGTTGAGTTCACCTTTCTTAGCTTTGAGAGCTAAGAACTGAGTTAGATGTTGTGTACTGAAGGGAAGTAATCCTCCGCGTTCACGATAGAATTTTGGCCAGTCAAGTGTTGTTGTACGGTAACATCCAGAGCAAGAATAGATTAGGTGTTCGACACCTCTCCTCTTAAACTCGTCAATGTTGTGGTTGATAACTTCATCAACCTTCACATCTCCAACATGTTTCTTAGAACCATCTTCCTGTTTTTGATAAACTGGTTTTACGACCTGCCCAGTTCTTATCAATGGACTGCAGCAACAGAATTCTTCGCTCCCAAGGATTTGCGGTTCTATTCCAAAATAATTCAGCATTTTTACTGTTGCAACAGGAATCTCTGGTCTTCTAAATGAGCCTGTACAACCGACGAAATATCCCCACTTTGAATCATCTGAAACCTTAAGATCAGGAGTTAACCAAGCCGCTCGTTCATCTGGGTTTTCGTCAAAGGGATTATGTTTGAAGTATACCCTGTCACCCATTGCACCAAGTTTTGCATATGGACCCTTTCCGATTTCGACAAGTCGTTTTCGCAGGTCCTCTATTATATCGACATATGGAACTTTAATTGGACATCTTTCCACACATTGCTCGCAAGTTGTGCAAGAATAGACAGCTTTGACAAAGTCGTCATCAACTGATAGATTTCTTTCAATGTATGATCTTAGAAGCCGTAATCGACCACCAGCAAACATTGCCTCTGTCCCAAATTCTTCATAGCTTGTGCAAGTCCATCTGCATGTAGAACAGTTACTACAAAGAACAATCTTGTCGGGGTCAAATTCGAATTCGCTCGTGAAGTAACGTCGCATTATTGTTTTTCCTCCTTGACCCATTCTGGTACTTCTAGGATATTCTTCGCCACCCTGAACAGAGCCATTAACCTTCTAATCTTCCCGTTCATGGTAAACATCAGATTCAATCTTCTATAGGTAAGATTCGCTCTAGTCAGCTTGTCAGGATTCATGATATTATATGGATCCCATTTCTTACGTATCTCTAAGTAGCCCTGATGATCATCAGGTTGGAATTTCTTCAAATAGACTGAATTTTGAAGCCCTAATGTATAGAGCTTCGCTTCTTGCTTGTAAGCATCTTTTACTAAATGATGAAGCATAGATTTACCAGACATGAAATGCATCCAATGACGGTGATCGGATGGAGCGAAGACACAGAACCTGAAGTGCGTTTCAGGTCCTAAGACCATGTAGAAACACGAATTGATTTTGTAATTCTTTGCAATCCGATACATCTTCTTAGTGATCATTGGTACTTTGTCTGGAGTTATCCAAAAATTCTGCATCGAAAGAGTAGGTACCTCTAACTTGAGCTTCATCTCAATGATGAACCTATCTTCCCAATTCTTTTGATAATAGTCATCTCCTACATCAAAACCTCCAGAAGCCACAAAGACATCTCGAGCCATTTTTAGACCTTGCTCCACTTCCTCATTTGTCCCATCATATGTAACAACTATGAAGCACCCTTCTTTTACGTGAGGGGGAAGCCCACCATGACTACGCCACTCATACTCGAGATCAGTAATCCTCATGTAAATAGGCTTGAGTGACGCGTTGGCTAACCATTTTGCGGCATCACACGCCTTCTCAACAGATTCGAAGGCAAACATTAAGCCATCAATACGTTCAGGTTTAGGCTTAATCTTAAGTTTCATTTCAACAACCACACCAGCAATTCCACTCGTCCCATAGAACAGTTCCATATCTGGTCCAGTTATTGTTTCAATTGTTCCATCTGGTCTGACGACAGTCATCTCGAGAATATTATCCAAGATAGTGCCATATTTGGGAGTACCGATACCCGCCTTTCCGCCAATAGCCAACCAACCACCTAGGGTCGATGCGGGGGCACTCTGGGGAGTCACTCTTTGAACAAATCCTCTCTTTGCAAGTCTACGATCAAGAACTTCCCACACTATACCTGATTGGACTCGTACCCACATCTCCTCTGAGTTGATGTGAATCATCTTATCCATCCTTTTAGTGTCAATAATTATTCCACCTCGTGTTGGGCTTGCAGATCCATAATAACAAGTACCACCACCTCTCGGTACAACTGGTATTTTCTTTTTAGAGGCGAATTGTAAAATCATTGAAACCTGTTCTGCATCAGTTGGCCATGCAACATAGTCTGCCAGCCATTTCTTCTTCCACCTATAATGATAGTAAGGAATTCCTGTTGTATCACCACTTGCAGAGAGACGCTCTGTTATGCTACTACTAACCCAGGGCAGGTCTGTTAGTTCTTGAAAATCTTGGATTACTTGAGTCATCACTAAACCTCCTACATTAAGAATTGAATATATCCCATCACGAAGACTGTAGTCCAGGAAATGAGGGCAATTAGTCCTGGAATCTTTGTCCTTACGCCTGATATACCAGTAATGAAGGCGATTATCCCAAATGTATACCCGATGATGCCTATAATTATGTGAATCAAATGAAATAGGTCAACTGAACTACCTAACACGAGAGCTGTAGTAGGTAGTATGCCTATGACGTTGATTGTTGTTAATATCAAAGCGAGTCCGGCACATACGCCATGAGCGAAAGTATACTTTTCTTTCGATATCTGGTATAGAAGAGTACCGATGCCAAGCAAGATTATTGCAGGCAGTCCTAGTATGATTCCCATGTGAAAATTCGGTATTAGTTGCATATTCTTTCTCTCCTTTCATTAATGCCATATTCGACGAAACAGTCGCATGAATGGTCCTCCAATTGTTAGTAGAAATCCCACAGGTACTAAATTAATAATGATCACAAGTACATATCCAAGTATCATCCCTAACCAAAATGTGAGAATAAAACCCAGGGCATCCGTGGGGACAATCCATGGGACGTAGGCCCCAATGATACTTGGGAATAACCATCCTGCTAGAACAAGTACAATAGGAACCGCAATCGATGCCACGAACATTATGAGTAGATTAAATCTCAAAGACAGATTTAGTGGTCCAGAAAATACTTTGTTGGGATTTATGCTGTTTCTAGGATCTACACGTTTTTTGAGATCTGACATCTGTCCTAGCTTCTCTTTACCATAATATGATCTTGAATGTGGGACGTTCCACATTCCTATGCTATAGGCCCTGCCGCCGTTCTTTATTCCTATATTGATGAAATCTAGTGATCTATACCAACCCATTAAAAATGGAATTGTTCTTCTTTCATCATCAAGAAACCATGCGAGTGCTGCAACTTCTCCGTTTATAGTCACAGCGCCTTCAACAGCTAATAATTCTCCTCTAAAATGTTCTTCAATATCCTCCAAGAACTGGTCAAAGTTTGCTAAAGGCACATAGACTTCCGATGGTGCTACACTTGGTCCTAATCTCTTTATCCGGAGGGGATAAAATCTCTCATCCCACTCATGATTAGCAATTTCATCAGACGCAATCACACCATTATTACGTTCAACGAAATGACGGAACTTCTCGAGCTCTGCGGCAACCTCATCATCTGTTCCCTCATAAGTGCCGAGGATTACCCACTCTCCCGCGGTAGGTGGAGCTTTGTCTACATCCTTTAGCATATGGTAGAATGATTTTGTGATGAAGTGTAAGTAGAAAGGTCTTGTTGCTTCAAGGATATCTAAAAGTGCCTGAAACATTAATCTTCTACTTCTAAAAGATGCAACCATCGGACGGATATTCTGTAAAGGTATCAGTTTCAAGACAACCTTCGTAATGATTCCCATTGAACCATTACTATCGACAAAGAGATCCGATATATCATCATCAAATTTCATTTCATCAATTGGTGCCCAATGATATGTATGAGATCCGGGATAGTACTTGTACTCTGGCTCTTTTTCATCTACTGAGATTTTCTGACCATCAGTTTTTGTTCGTAGTACTGTGCCATCAGGAAGTACTACTTCTAAATCAACAACCTGGTTTTTAATCCCACCATACTTCGTACTTCCAATACCTGTGCCTCCAGCGGCAACCCAACCGCCAACTGTACTCGATGGGGCACTTGATGGATATGCGGCTAAAGAGAGTCCCTCATCCTCTAGAGCCTCTAATAGCTTTCCCCAAATTATACCAGCTCCAACTTCCACAGTCATATTCTCTTTATCGATAGAATAGACTTCATTCATCCGTGTCATTTCAACGATGAGACCACTTCTGGTAGGTAGAGCTCCGCCATAGCCCGACGTTCCGTGTCCTCTCGGTACGACTGGAATTCCCTTTGCACTGCAGTACTTTAGAAGATTAGAAACAATTTCAGTTGATGTTGGTTGAGCTATTGCGTCAGCCTTAGTCCGTAAGAGATCATTTACGAGCCCTGGAAGGGCCGCGATATCACTTGAATAGAGGTTTCTCATGTAGTCTTCTGCAGAAAAGTAGTCCTCTCCAACTATATCCGCAAGTTCCTGCAGCTCTTTCCGTTTGATCATTGCAACCAATCTCCTAGAGCCAAATCATCCAAATACTTGGTGAAAGGTTTTGCCATTTTTGCCCTCTCTCCAAGCAAGAGGAAGTTTCGGACTGTAACTAAAATCAGACTATAAGAGCATATCGGAAAACCAAAAGAATAAAATCATAGTTATCAAAATTACATAACGTAGTTAATTTTGTCTGTTTTATTTTGATTCTGTAAATATTATCAGTGTAGGCGCTGAAGAACAAAGTCTGCAATCATCCTAAGTAGTTCTTCATTCTCAAAGTCATGGTCGTCGAGTGCACGCTTTGCCTTCGCCACATAATCCTGAGCGAGTGCAATAGCCTGTGGAATTGCATCGGTCTTATGTATCAACTCGAGGGCATAAGATGTATTTCCTTCTGACAATAGATTAAGACATCTGTCTCTCTCAGATTCTGAACAAGTATCCAGTGCATGAACAAGTGCATAACTACATCTTTGGGAAAGAAGATCTGAATGAACAGACTTGCCAGTTATCTCCTTTGATGAGATTATATTCAGGACATCATCTCTAATTTGGAAAGCAAAGCCAAGATTCTCTCCGTAGGCTTTAAGGGCAGAGCATTGGGTTGATGTACCTCCACCAACGGATGCACCCATATTCGTTGCTGTTCGTATGAATGACACTGTCTTCTTCTCTATCATTGTCAGATAGTTGTCCTTTGTCATTTCTGCTGGATTGTTTGCTTGCATCAGCATATCAGCGGCTTCTCCTTCACACATTCGCATACCGCCTTCAGCAACTTCCAAGAGAAGTTCAGGAGTTGAATGCTTCCCAATCATCCTTACTGCTTGTGCGATGAGTAAGTCCCCAGCTAGAATTGCCATTTTCTGCCCATATTTCTCATGTGTGGATTTTACTCCTCTTCGTAAAGGATCTTCATCAATAACATCATCGTGTATCAAACTGGCAGTCTGTGCAAACTCGGTTGCTATTGCAAATGGGATAGCTTTACTGGCATCTCCTCCAACAGCTTCACACGCTAATACGACAAGTAGCGATCGAAGTCTCTTCCCTCCCGCTCGAAGGAGGTGTGCAGCAGTTTCATAGAGAATTTCTGGTTCTCCTTTCCTTTCTCCAAGAAACTTCTCTATCTCATTATTAATGATACCCAAGCGGTCACGAATGATTTCACTCTTTGAGAGCTCATCGAGAAAAGTTATTTCCGCATTTGATGATGTTGTTTGTCTGAACGTGTCGGGATCTTGGTCCTTTGTTGTAACTCCGTCATGTTCAGGCAATTATAGTGGCTCCTATTCTAGACTAACTCAGTTGTTACCAATTTCATTTCCCCTATTAAGGCATTCTGACAATGGGTAAGAGTTTTTAGGAATACGAGTTGACCGCCTAAAGTAAGAGGACGACAGAGTTGAATGTATCAGAAAAAAAACCCCGTAAACTAAAAATCTGGTTCCTCGAAGTTCGTGCACCTTTTTTGACTGCCTCAATTGTACCTGTCCTATTAGGAACTGCAATAGCATGGTCTACCAGAGGTGTGTTGTTACCTGATGTTTTTCTTCTAACTCTAATTGCTGGAGTATGCTTACACATCGGAGCTAATGTTTCGAATGATTACTTTGATCATACAAGCGATCTAAGCGGGAGTGACGATATCAATGTAGACTTCATTCGACCTTTCACTGGGGGTAGTAGAATGATTCAACTTGGGTATCTATCCCCTCGAGAAGTACTTGCAGGTTCGATGGTGTTTTTTGCTATTGCTGGTATCATTGGCATCTATCTTGCATTAACTCGTGATCTGTTCATTCTTGTACTTGGTATCATAGGTGCAGGTTCAGGTTTCTTCTACACAGCTCCACCATTCAGATTCGTAAAACGTGGAATTGGAGAGTTCTTCATAGGGTTGAACTTTGGCGTCTTGATGGCTTTCGGTGCATATTTTGCACAAGCA